>NZ_AP017312.1:737500-880000 GCF_002355375.1 Aneurinibacillus soli
CAACCAATTATCTTCTTAGATGCGGAGCCGTGGTGAAGTTGGAGTTCACGCTGGACTGTCACTCCGGAGGTCGCGGGTTCGAGTCCCGTCGGCTCCGCCATTATTTTTTTTTGAAATACATATTGATGTGGCTCGGTAGCTCAGTTGGTAGAGCAGAGGACTGAAAATCCTCGTGTCGGCGGTTCGATTCCGTCCCGAGCCACCACTAATATGCCGGTGTAGCTCAACTGGTAGAGCACCTGACTTGTAATCAGGGGGTTGAGGGTTCAAGTCCTTTCGCCGGCATTTATATAATATGGAGGGGTAGCGAAGTGGCTAAACGCGGCGGACTGTAAATCCGCTCCCTGTGGGTTCGGCGGTTCGAATCCGTCCCCCTCCACCAGTTTTATTGGGGTATAGCCAAGCGGTAAGGCAACGGACTTTGACTCCGTCACTCCCTGGTTCGAATCCAGGTACCCCAGCCAGTAGTATGAGCCATTAGCTCAGTTGGTAGAGCACCTGACTTTTAATCAGGGTGTCACTGGTTCGAGTCCAGTATGGCTCAGTATTTATTTTATTTGTAAGTCGGTGGACTCTCATCCGAGAGGAAGTTCTGCTAAAAACAGGCACGTCCTGTGCCTAACACAGAACCTAGCACATCGTGTGCGTCGGAGTCCAGTATGGCTCATCACTTATTATCATTGTAAGTTGGTGAATTATCACGTAACATACACAGCTGCTCCATATCGGAGTGGCTTTTTTATATTGAGGAGTTGGCTCTTATCTAGAGAATGGCAAAGGCAGTATGCTATACTTAACAAATAAGCAAAAGAAAATGGAGGGGCATATGGCCAAGCAGCAATACGCGCCAGGAAAAGAAGGCAAGATTGTTCCCATTCGTATGGATGCAACATTTTACAATAATCGTGCGCTCAAATATCTCGATAAGCTTAACTTCCAGAAAGCGCTCCGTTATTTTCGGAAAGCCATTGAACTGGAACCGAACAATCCAGACTATTACTGCAGCATGGCTGGCGTACTCGCCGAACTGGAAAAATACGATGAATCGAATCGTATACTCTGGCATGTACTTGAAGAAATTGATGATAAAATAAATGAATGTTATTTTTATCTCGCCAGCAATTATGCGAATTTGCTGGAATTTGAGCTGGCTGAACAATACGTAGCAAAATATCTCGAACTATCTCCTGATTCTGTTTATACAGAAGAAGCGGAAGACCTGCTTGATTATATCGATTTCCAGCTTCAATCGATGCCGCGAGAGCGTGAAACGGGAGAAGATCAGGAAGTTGCCCTTCTGCATGATCGAGCTCGCCGTCTGTTAGAAGAGGGACGCTTCTCCGAGGCATCCAAAATACTTACCCAAATTCATACAGAGCACCCCGATTTCATTGCTGCTCGTAATAATCTGGCGTTATGTTTCTATTATATGGGCCGCTTTGAAAAAGCAATGGATACGATCCTTTCTGTCCTGGAAGAGGAACCATATAACATTCATGCTCTCTGTAACCTTGCCGTATTTTACTCCCATCTGCGGGATAAAGAGAAACTTCTTGACCTGCTTACCCTGCTGAAAAAAATTGTACCGTATCATTTCGACCAATCCTATAAACTCGCTACAACGCTTGGAATCTTAGGGGAGGATGAAGCGGCATATTTTCTGTTTAGTAAAATGATTGCGCAGACGGGACCGGGAGACGTACACTTGCTTCATTATGGCGCAGTAGCAGCTTACAATACGGGTCGCTTTGACGAGGCAGAAAGCCTCTGGAAAAAAGTCGAACGTCTCGATCCTGATGAGTCCATTGCGTCCTATTACTTGACTCAGGTAGAACAGAAGCGTAGCGGGCAGCTAGCCCTATCGGAAGCTTCGTATCATTACCAGATTGCGATCGCAGATGATATTCTTCGTGTAGAAGCTGCGCGTGAACTGAGCGAGAAATTTAAGAAGGATCCGCTTATTCGTGCCTCGTTTCTTTGGGCGCTTCGTTTCGGAGATAAAGACACGAAGCTGCAGGTCATACAGGCGGCTGAATATCTGGAGGATGACGAGATTGAGGAAGCGCTTCGCCAATTTTTAGTGAATCCGGCAGAAGATGATTATTTGAAAAAAGTTGTGATCTTTGTGCTTCGTAAGATGGGAGCGGCCGAGCCGTATCGTGATGTTATGGAAGATGGGGAACATCTTGTACAATTCACTCTCCCTGCTCATTCTCTTCCCGTATGGCATGATAAATGGCAGCAGGTTATCGATTGTCTCGAATATCATATGCAAGATCAGTATGATCTGCTAGAGCAGCAGGAAGCACGCGCGCTATGGCTTGACTATCTCGCGCAGGCCTATCCGAATGTTCCTGTGATCCGCAAACAGGAGACATGGGCGGCTTCGCTGGAATACGCAGTGGCACAATTGCATAATCGAAGTGTGACGAAGGAAGAAGTGGCAAGCCGATATGGAGTTTCGGCGGTCTCGCTTGCCAAAAATTATCGGCTTCTATGTGAAGCATGCAGCCCTTGTCAGGAATAAGGATAGAATCAACAAAAAACGAAGCATACACCTGCACCCCGGTACATACCGGGGTATATGTTTGTAGAGAAGCATAGATAGTAGTAGACAAGCTTGGCAAACCGATATATGATAAACACATTAAATCGAAATATATCGATGAATAAGAGTATGAAACCTGTGATTGGGTATGATATTGATAAATGGGAGGTTGTAACGATGAGTGAACAAAAAATATATGATGTAATCATTGCTGGTGCCGGTCCTGCAGGGATGACAGCAGCTGTATACACATCCCGTGCCAATATGAGCACCCTGATGCTTGAGCGTGGCATTCCGGGCGGCCAGATGGCCAATACAGAAGAAATTGAGAACTATCCAGGCTACGAGTCCATTCTAGGTCCAGACCTGTCCACTAAAATGTTCGAACATGCTAAAAAATTCGGTGCAGAATATCAGTATGGTGACATTACAGAAGTAATTAATGGCCAACCGTATAAGACCGTTAAAGTAGGCGAGAAAGAATTCAAAACAAAAGCGTTAATCGTAGCAACCGGTGCAGAGCATCGTGAGCTTGGTGTGCCGGGCGAAAAAGAACTGGCCGGACGCGGTGTATCATACTGCGCGGTATGTGACGGCGCGTTTTTCCGCAACAAGGAGCTGGTTGTCGTGGGTGGGGGTGACTCTGCGGTAGAAGAAGGCGTGTTTCTCACGCGCTTTGCATCCAAAGTGACGATCATTCACCGTCGTGGCGAACTGCGCGCCCAGAAGATTCTACAGAAGCGTGCATTTGAAAATGAAAAAATCAGTTTTATCTGGAACACAGAAGTAAAAGAAATTCGCGGTGAAAATGTCGTACAGTCCCTACTGCTCCATAACCGCGAAACCGGAGAAGAAACAGAGTTCAAAGCAGACGGCGTATTCATCTATGTCGGCATGGACCCAATCTCAAACGCTGTGAAAAATCTCGGCATTACGAATGAAGCGGGTTATATTGAGACAGACGAGCGTATGGGAACGCGTGTGCCAGGCATCTTCGCTGCGGGAGATGTACGGGAGAAAACCCTTCGTCAGGTGGTAACGGCAACCGGAGATGGCGCGGATGCTGCATTATCCGCTCAGCATTATGTTGAGTCTTTGGATGAGCAACTGAAGGAAGAAGCCGCCGCTCAATAAAAGGATTACAATTCCTTCATAAAACCGTAATCGTAACGTAACATAGAAGCGGTATAGTAAGAGATAAGTAATTGACCCCTTTATACTCATTCTCTTGGACGCAGACACATATAGTCTGCGTTCTTTTTTGTATTGTACGTGCGGATGTGTTTTAATGAATGAAGGAAAGGACAGCACGGCTGGACGGGGTTTGACTAACTTTTTGTACGGGAAGTGAATACAATGAAAGAAAAGCAAATAAATGAGATTAATTTGTTGATTATTACAGGTATGTCTGGAGCGGGAAAAACGGTCGCCGTACAGAAACTCGAAGATCTGGGTTTTTTCTGTGTTGATAATCTGCCGCCGGTATTAATCCCGAAGTTTGCGGAGTTGATTGATCAGTCAGGAGGGCGCATTGAGAAAGTGGCGCTTGTGATCGATCTGCGGGGACGAGAGTTTTTTGATTCACTTTCCGAATCGTTAGAACGCATTCATGATATGGAAAATATTTCGTATCAGATTATATTTTTGGACGCGAGTGATGAGACGCTCGTGCAGCGTTACAAAGAAACACGCCGCAATCATCCGTTGGCACAGCATGGCTTGCCGCTTGAGGGGATTCGTGCGGAACGAAAGTTGTTAGAAGAGTTCAAAGGTCTGGCAAATTTAATTATTGATACCTCGCATCTAAAGCCTGTATCATTGAAGGAAAAAATTAGTGGTATATTTGGTCAGATGACGCACAGTCTTACCGTGAACATCCAGTCATTCGGTTTTAAATATGGGGTTCCGATTGACGCTGACCTGGTGTTTGATGTTCGGTTTCTGCCGAACCCACACTATGTAGATACGCTACGCCCAAAAACGGGTAAAGATACAGAAGTATCGGAGTATGTGTTTAAATGGGATGTAACACAGGAGTTTTTACAAAAATTGACCGATTTTCTTGACTTTACGCTTCCGCATTACCAGCAAGAGGGAAAAAGCCAGCTGGTAATTGGAATCGGATGCACCGGTGGCAAGCACCGATCAGTAGCGATTACGGAATATTTGGCAGCACGATATGAGGATGAGTACAATGTCCGTGTAACGCATCGGGAAATGGAGAGAGGTCTCACATAGAGGTGTAGAATGAAGACGACGTCGTATAAACCCCGTGTGGTCGTAATAGGGGGGGGAACGGGGCTTTCGGTCCTGCTTCGGGGCTTGAAAAAGCAGCCGATTGATATTACAGCCATTGTGACCGTAGCGGATGATGGGGGGAGCTCAGGCAGGCTTCGGTGTGAACTGCAAATGCCGCCTCCGGGTGATATCCGTAACGTGCTCGTAGCACTCGCGGATACTGAACCGCTGCTTGAGAAATTACTGCAACATCGCTTTGTGAATGGGAACGGCATTGCCGGACATTCCATTGGCAATCTGCTTCTTGCCGGCATGACTGAGATCAGTGATGGTGACTTCGTGCTGGCAATTGAACAATTAAGCCATGTTCTTGCTGTACGTGGTCGTGTGCTGCCAGCGGCAAGACATTCAATTGTTCTGCATGCGGAGATGGAAGATGGAACGATTGTGTCAGGGGAATCCGTCATTCCGAAGTCAGGTAAGCGAATTAAGCGTGTGTTTATTGACAAGGAGAATGTGAAAGCGCTTGATGATGCGGTAGAGGCACTCCGGGAAGCGGATGCCATTCTACTCGGTCCTGGCAGCCTGTATACGAGTGTGCTACCGAATTTACTCGTTCCGGGCATTGTAGATGCGATTCGTGAAAGCCGGGCTGTAAAAGCATATATTTGTAATGTGATGACGCAGCCAGGGGAAACAGATAATTACACGATGGAAGATCATGTGCGAGCCATCTCGGATCATGTAGGTGACTCGCTTTTTCAATATGTCATTGTAAACAACGGGCATATCTCCGATGAAGTCAAAGCTCTGTACGCTGAGAAAGGAGCACAGCCTGTGGTATGTAAGGGCGAGCAGGCGGCAGGGTATCATATTATTGCCGATAACCTGCTCGTTTATGATAAGGCTTTGCGCCATGATGCCGCTCGGCTTAGCCAGATTATCATCGGGTTACTTGGTGCCAAAGTGTGAGGTGATTGTATGTCGTTTGCTGCGCAGACAAAAAAAGAACTGACCCAACTTGAGACATCAGGCTGCTGCGATAAAGCAGAGCTAACCGCATTGATCCGGATGAACGGTTCGCTTCAGTTTGGTGGAAAGCGGTTTGTACTTGATGTAATGACGGAGAATGCGGCCATTGCACGCCGCATTTATTCGCTTGTCAAAAAAATTTTTCAGATTAATGCTGAGCTTCTTGTCCGAAGGAAGATGCGCTTAAAAAAGAACAATGTATACATTGTGCGCATTCCGCAGCAAGCACGTGAGATTCTGGAAGATCTTGGTATTATGATTGAAGGAACGTTTTATTATGGGATATCGGATAGTATTATTGTCAATGGATGCTGCAAACGTGCGTATTTACGGGGAGCATTCCTGGCAGGAGGTTCCGTTAATCATCCGGAAGCATCAAGCTATCACCTGGAGATTTTCTCGTCCCATCAGGAGCACTGCGAGAAGCTGGTGGAGCTGGCAAACTATTTTGACTTGAATGCCCGTTGTATTGAGCGCAAAAAAGGGCACATTATGTATATTAAAGAAGGCGAAAAAATTGCCGAATTCCTGCGGATTATTGAAGCTCACCAAGCATTATTTTTCTTTGAAGATGTCCGTATCGTTAAAGAAATGAAAAACTCGGCAAATCGTCTGAACAATTGTGACATGGCAAATCTGAACAAAACGGTGGCGGCTGCCATACAGCAGATCGAAAATATTATGCTGATTGATCGCTATATGGGACTCTCTAATCTGCCGGACAGACTGCGGGAAGTAGCGGAGTTGCGCCTCCAGCATCGCGACATGAATTTGGCGGAACTAGGAGAGATGGTGCCAAGCGGCAAGGTTAGCAAGTCCGGAATTAACCACCGTTTGCGAAAAATTAACGAAATCGCCTCGAAATTACGCGCTAATGAGGTAAAATCGCAAGAATAATACGTATAATCATGTTATAATTGAAAAAAACTTTAGCCTAGTTAGGGTAGGAGGCGTATCATGCACGCGCAGGAAAGCGTTACAGTAAGATTAAAAACAGGACTGCAAGCTCGTCCGGCGGCTTTTTTCGTTCAGGAAGCAAACCGCTATGCGGCAGAAGTCTTTATCGAAAAAGACAACAAGAAAGTAAATGCTAAAAGCATTATGGGCGTAATGAGCCTTGCTGTCAGCACCGGAACGGACATTATTATCAGTGCGGACGGTTCGGATGCGGAAGATGCCGTGAAGAGTCTTACGCAGATGGTACAGAAGGAAGAATAGATCGTACACATCATATAGAAATCAAAAACCCGATAGCACATATGTGCTATCGGGTTTTTTGATAGAAATTACAATACGTTTGGATCTTTTTTGCCCAGGCTGTCAATCACCTTATCAACGAGACCGTATTCTTTCGCTTCTTGTGCGCTCATGAAGTAGTCGCGGTCTGTATCTTTCTCCACTCGCTCAAGTGGTTGACCAGAACGATCCGCAATAATACGGTTCAGACTGTCACGCATTTTGAGAATGCGGTTAGCAGCAATCTGAATGTCAGATGCTTGACCCTGTGCACCACCAAGCGGCTGGTGAATCATCACTTCGCTGTTTGGAAGCGCATAGCGCTTGCCTGGTGCGCCTGCTGTCAGCAGGAAGGCTCCCATGGAAGCCGCCATCCCCACGCAAATCGTAGATACATCCGGTTTGATAAACTGCATCGTATCATAAATCGCCATTCCTGCGGTAATGGAACCACCTGGACTGTTGATGTATATGCTGATATCTTTCTCCGGATCTTCTGCTGTAAGGAACAGAAGCTGCGCCACAACGCTATTTGCGACCTGGTCATTAATGCCTGTACCCAGGAAGATAATCCGGTCTTTCAAAAGGCGGGAGTAGATGTCGTAGGCGCGTTCGCCACGATTGGTTTGTTCGATAACTGTAGGAATCAAATTCACTGATACTTCCTCCTCTCGTATATATGTATATAGTACAACGATGGTCAAAAAAGGTCAAATAAAAACACGTACTATACTATACTAGTTATATGCTTTTTTTTCGATTTTTAATCGTGATAAACGCATGTCGACTTATTGTATATTGGGAGAACCTTTGTCGAAAGTGCAGAATACTCTAAAAAAATATGTATAATTAACGGCAGGACGAATATAGATATCGTTATGGAACGGCGAAAGGGGCGTATAAACATGATGAAGTATGATGAATATATCGGAAAAATGGTAGAATTAACGTATAGCGATTTGGATGGAGAAACGGTGTGCGCCATAGGCCGCATTCTTTATACACTAAAAGAGCGAGCGTTTGTGTTTGAAACAGTAGACGTGGGAAGACAGATGATCGTATATAATCGCCATGTGCAAGAGTGTAAAGAGATGCCGCTGACACCCCCGAATTTTCCTTCTAGTATCGCGCCGGATTACTTTGCGTAACTGTGCAAACTAGCGAGGAGGAAGCAAACATTGAAGCAATCATTTCAATTGTGGCGGACAGAAGAGCTGAGCATTCGCGGTGACGTATTTGTTGCCAGGGAAGCGGATCGGGCAGGGAGATATCCTGTTATTGTAATCTGCCATGGATTCAAAGGATTCAAAGACTGGGGGATGTTTCCGCGCATTGGTGACTATCTCGCAGCGCATGGATTTGTGGCTATTACCTTTAACTTCTCAGGAAATGGTGTCGGGGATGATCCGGAAACATTCGGTGGGTTGGCGAAGTTTGGTCGTAATACGTATCGGCAGGAGCTCGATGATCTCGCGTTTTTGATCGCCGCGATCAAGGCGGGGGAACTGCCGCTTGCTTCGTATATGGATACTGAGCGCATTGGGCTTATGGGACATAGCAAGGGTGGAGGCGATACCATCCTGTATGCGGCCTCGCATCCAGGACAACTGGCTGCACTTTCCACATGGAATGGAATTTCACATGTAGATGTATTTGGTGCAGACGTACGCCGCCAGATTGCGGAAGGTGGCACAGGTTATATTATGAATGGACGCACGAAGCAGAACATGCCGATTGAAAAAGTTGTACTGGATGATATTGACCAAAATGCGGCAGCTTATGATATTCCGGCACGTGCAGCGGAAATCGCGACTCCTCTTCTAATTGTGCAGGGCCGAGCCGATTTTGCCCGTCTGGTAAAAGGCGCGCCGGTCATTGCGGAGCGAGCACAGAATGCTGTGTTGCACTGGATAGAAGACGCTGGTCACACTTTTAATACGGTTCACCCGTATCAGGGGGATACACCGGAATTGCAGGAAGCACTTGAAGTGACCACGGAGTTCTTTACAAAACATTTGATGTAAATAAAAACGAGTGCGGCTTTTCTCTGCGTGAGAGGGCTCGCACTCGTTTTTTTATTTCTGAATCAGTGGCTTATGGTCGTCTGTCCAAACCCACTCTTCCAAAATTTTATCTGCTCGAACGCCAAGTCCTTCAGCTGCTTCTACAGGCATATAGACGGTGACGATAAAGTAGTGGCCATTGTGTTCGCCAATTAATGCACTACCGCCGTACGCTGTGCCATTTTTGGTGCTGTCGATGTTAAACTCTTTTTTTGTCCAGGTATGGTTTTTTTCAGCTGCTTCTTCGGTTACATCTTTATTTTTCTTGATCCGAGCCACGGCTGCCTGCTCAGAAGAAAGGTCAGCTGGGAATTCGACTTTGATAAACATGTCATCATTGCGCGTACCGGCAAAATTAGCAGTGAATTGAACCCCATCTCCCTTTTTTTCTGCAATCATATCTTGCGGATAGTACGTGTGGAACGGAAGAGGCATACTTGCGTCATATCGTTTCAGTGTTATCGGTTGTGCCGAACCTTCGATTGTGAGCGTTGATTGTTTGGTCTGTGGAGCATCGGGTGCTGCAGCGGCAGCGGGCGGTTTGGAAGTTGTGTCTGTCTGCGCCGGAGCCTGCTGTGTTGGTGATTTGTTCGGTTCTGCTGTATTAGATGAACAGCCTGCGAGCATACAGCTTGCGAGAAGCAAAGCACTCATACTCCCGATCCATTTTTTGTGCATCATCGTACATAATCCCTCCATATGAATTGTCGCGGTATTCATTGTATCATGTTTCCGCAAAACTCCTGTAAAAAAATAATAAACGAAATTGATAATCCTTATCATTAGTAGTATGATACAAGTAATCACATACAAGATCAGGGAGGGAAACGAGATGTCATACGTAGTTATTGGTGCGGATCGATTGGGTAATATCATAGACATGTTGGAAGAGAAACTGGACGGTAAACTTATCCATGTGTCGGGCCGCAAAAAGAAGGACCAGGCCTATGCACTGCCACAGATGGTCAAGGGGGTTATTGTATTTACAGATTTTATTAATCACAATCTGGCAAAGCGAGTGAAAGCAGATGCGAAAAAGCGAAATGTGCCCATTGTATTCGCCAAGCGCTCCGTACGTCATCTCGAATGCACGCTTGAACAAATGATGAACTGTACGAATGTGGAGTGCGACCGCGCCTGTGCTCGAAAAGACTCGTTTTAATAGGCTTCGGAGCTAACTATTCCAAGTCACAAAGCGTTTCCTCTCTCTTGGCAAGATTTTTGCTATAGAAACTAATGAGAATTGTTGTATAATATAAAAAATAGAACAAGAGAGCAGGAGGCTAGAAGATTTTAGCCAGTTCTGCTACGTGTGGGATAAAAAAGAGAGAGATAGAGACAAAGACAGGATAGCTTTGTGGAAAGAAGGTGATGCCCGATGCAAATGGGATTCGGTTTGTATCAGCAGCAGACATTAAAACTTGTAATGACACCTGAGTTGCGGCAGGCAATAACCATTCTCCAATACTCTGCAGTGGACCTGGTTGACTTTTTACAACAGCAGGCAAACGAAAATCCGGTACTTGATATTGATCGTCCGCAGGAGGCGCCAGCACCATCGGCTAACGACACCCCAACAGACATTGATTGGCGCGAATATATGCGGGCCAATGCAACGGGAGATGACACGTACTATACACGAAGCGGAGCCGGTAATCCGGATTATGATCCGTTTAACTTCATCTCGGGAGAAGTGATGACACTAGAGCGCCATCTGATGGAGCAGGTGTCCATGCTACGCAATCTAACCGCGCTTGAACGTCGTATTCTTCATTTTCTTATCGGAAACGTAAATGAAAACGGTTACTTACTTGTTTCTGAAATGGAGGCTTCTTCACTTCTTGGAACAGAGCCGGAAAAAGTAGAGGAAATGATCTGGGTTCTCCAAAGTCTGGAGCCGACTGGAGTCGGTGCCCGATCGCTTGCGGAATGCTTATTGCTTCAACTCAAAGATGAGCCGGAAGAAAATGTACTGGCCTCTGCAATTGTGGAACATCATTTAGAAGACCTGGCGGAAAAACGCTACCAGAAGATTGCGCAGTCCTTGCAAGTAACACCGCAGGAAGTGCAGCAGGCCGCTGACTATTTGCGTACATTGAATCCGCGCCCGGCTTCGGAGTTCGCACACGGAACGCCACGCTATATTGTCGCGGATGTTACGATCGAAAAAGTGGCGGGAGAATATGTAGTCATGGTGAATGAAGGCGGATTGCCGAATTTGACAATTAACCGTTTTTATCAGCAGATGCTGCAAAAAAATGAGCCCGACCCGGCACAGCGCTACATTCAGGATAAATTGAACTCTGCACTCTGGCTTATTCGTAGCATTGAACAGCGCCGTATGACGTTATTTAGAGTAACGCAGGCGATTGCAGAAGAGCAGCAAGGTTTTTTTGAAAAAGGCATTTCCGGCTTGAAGCCGATGACATTGCGGGATATAGCAGAAAAAGTAGGATTGCATGAATCAACCATTAGCCGTGCGACCAGTAACAAGTATGTGCAGACACCACGGGGATTGTTTGAACTGAAATATTTTTTTACAACCGGACTCAAGAGTTCAGATGGAGGAGAGGCGTCTTCCGTTATCACGATTAAAGAAAAACTCAAGGCGATGGTGGAGGCGGAAGATAAGAAAAAGCCGCTTTCTGATCAGAAGATTACCGATATGCTTGTAGCAGAAGGCGTTGAAATTTCCCGACGCACGGTTGCAAAATACCGGGAAGAGCTGAATATCGACTCGTCATCTAAACGGAAGCGTTTCTAACGGGAAGAAGAAGACGGTCATAGGGAGAGTCGACCGAATCTGTTCGGTACAGGTGTATATGAGAGCAAGTTTGAAGAATTTTCTTGGTTCTGTTAGAATGAAGGTAAGAAAAATGCCTGTATATATACAGGTCTTTTTCTTCATACTAATGGGACATATTTTATCTATGTGGGACTTTTTATGTCCTGTGGAAGGTTGAAGAATATGGCAGATGTGAACGGGATGCTTCTGTTGCAGCGCATGGCGCCGGAAGCACTGGCCATGATGGAAGAGCGTTACTATATTTTACGCCAGATTCGACTGCTTCAACCGGTTGGTCGGCGCATGCTTGCGGATGTGTTGAACAGTACAGAGCGTATCATTCGGCGGGAAGTAGATTTCCTCAGGGAACAGCGCCTGCTCGATTCGAACCGGGCCGGGATGTTTGTCACCCCGGATGGCGAGATGATGATTGAGCAACTTCATTCTTTTTGGAAGGAAGTCGGGGGCATACGTGAACGGGAAACAGAAGCTGAGCGCTTGCTGCAGATCAGGCGTGTCGTTGTCGTACCGGGAGATGCAGATGAGAATGAATGGGTAAAGGAAGACCTGGCGCGACAGGCAGCAGATGAACTGAACAAGCTTCTTCCTGGACGTGGTATCGTTGCTGTGGCAGGGGGGACAACAGTTGCCCAGATGGCAGGGGTTGTCCGGTTGTTTCCACAGGCAGATCAGATAACGGTCGTCCCTGCTCGAGGCGCTCTTGGAGAAAATGTGGAGCTCGAAGCGAATACGGTGGCAGCTGAACTTGCAAGTCATGCAGGAGCTAGTTATCGGCTGTTGTATCTCCCGGATATGATAGAAGAGGACGTGCGCCGCAATATTGAACGTGACCCGGGAATTGCAGAAGTTCTCGAACTCATTGCAAAGACAGATGTACTCGTTCACGGCATTGGAGTGGCAGCTGAAATGTCTCGAAGACGTGGTTTGAACGAGAACGTTACTCACATATTACAAGAACATCAGGCCGTTTCAGAAGTGTTCGGGTATTACTTTAACCGGGCCGGTGAGCTTGTGTATCGGATGAGTACGGTTGGTATGCAGATGGAGAATGTACACATGCTTCCTTCTGTCCTAGCCATTGCCGGGGGCAAAAGCAAGGCAGAAGCGATTGTTTCTTATATTCGGAACCGGGCCAATTATGTACTGGTAACCGATGAGGCAGCTATAAGTGAAGTGCTGTCATTACTTAAGGAATCATCTACTCATGAGGAGGAAATTAGATATGACAAAGATCGCGATTAATGGATTTGGACGAATTGGCCGGAATGTGTTACGGGTGGCACTACAGCAGGCAGATATTGAAGTAGTAGGCATCAATGATTTGACGGATGCCCATACGTTAGCGCATTTGTTTAAATACGATTCTGTGCATGGAATCTATGGAGAAGACGTATCTGTCGGCGAGAATGCGATTGTTGTGGGCGACCGTGAAATCAAAGTGTCTGCAGAGCGCGACCCGGCCAACCTGCCGTGGAAAGAGTGGGGCGTCGACGTGGTTATTGAATCGACTGGACGCTTCACGAAGCGCGATGATGCCGCCAAGCACCTGGAAGCGGGCGCGAAAAAAGTCATCATCTCAGCACCAGCTAAGAATGAAGATATTACTATCGTGCTGGGCGTGAACGAAGAGAAATACGATCCATCCATCCACCACATCATCTCGAATGCGTCATGCACGACGAACTGTCTCGCACCGTTTGCGAAGGTGCTACACGAGAATTTTGGCATTCGTCGTGGTCTAATGACAACTGTGCATTCGTATACAAATGATCAGCAAATTCTTGATCTGCCACATAAGGACCTGCGCCGGGCGCGTGCGGCTGGTATGTCGATCATCCCGACCTCAACCGGAGCGGCCAAAGCCGTAGCACTCGTATTGCCAGAGCTTGCGGGCAAGCTGAACGGATTCGCTATGCGTGTGCCGACACCGAATGTATCCGTTGTGGACCTGGTAGCTGAGCTTGATAAGAATACGACAGCCGAAGAAATCAATGCAGCGCTGAAGAAAGCAGCGGATAATGAGCTTGCAGGTATTCTTGGCTTCTCCGATGAGCCATTGGTATCCAAAGATTACAATGGTGATCCACGCTCTTCAATTATCGATGGCTTGTCTACGATGGTGCTTGAAGATAATATGGTTAAAGTCGTTTCCTGGTATGACAATGAATGGGGATACTCAAATCGTGTCATTGATTTGGTGAATTATATTGCCAAGCACGGTTTATAAAAGATAAAATAGAAAAAGCTACGTAAAAGGAGAGAAAAAAGATGTTCTCTCCTTTTTTTCTGTATGGTAAGGAGGAAATATTCGTATGAATAAGAAATCTGTACGCGATGTAGAAGTACAAGGAAAGCGAGTATTCTGCCGCTTTGACTTTAACGTGCCGATGGAAAACGGCCATATTACAGACGATACACGCATTCGTGCCACGTTGCCGACAATCGAATACTTGGTGCAGAATGGTGCACGCGTCATCATGGCAAGCCACTCTGGCCGCCCAAAAGGACAAGTTGTAGAAGAGATGCGCTTGAACGCTGTGGCAGAACGTTTGTCACAATTGCTGGGTCAGAACGTGATTAAAGTAGATGACGTATATAGTGAAGCTGTACGCGAGACAGCAGAAAAGCTAAAGGATGGCGACGTGATGCTGCTTGAGAACGTGCGCTTCCATCCAGGTGAAGAGAAAAACGATGAGGAATTGTCTAAACAATTCGCCTCGCTGGCGGACTTGTTCGTAAATGATGCATTCGGAACGGCTCACCGGGCCCATGCTTCCACTGCCGGTGTGGCGCGCTATGTGGAAGGTGTGGCAGGTTTCCTGATGGAAAAAGAAATTGAATTCCTTGGCAAAGCACTGTCCCAACCAGAGAGACCGTTTACGGCTATCATTGGCGGAGCAAAAGTAAAAGATAAAATCGGTGTGATTGAGAATCTGCTGGAAAAAGTGGATACGTTAATCGTAGGCGGTGGTCTGTCTAATACATTTGTTAAAGCACAGGGCCACGATGTAGGCAGTTCTCTGTTAGAAGAAGAAAAAGTGGAACTGGCAAAGTCTTTCATGGATAAAGCGACTGAAAAAGGCGTGAAGTTCCTTATTCCGGTCGATGTAGTAGTAGCGGACCGTTTTGCCAATGATGCCGAAACAAAAATTGTAGACACAGATGCAATTCCGGCTGGTTGGCAGGCTCTTGATATTGGTCCGAAAACCATTGAGTTGTACAAGTCTGCTATCCTTGAATCCAAAACCGTCATCTGGAACGGGCCGATGGGTGTGTTTGAAATGGATTCATTTGCGGAAGGAACAAATACAGTGGCACGCACGCTCAAGGAAGTGAATGGGATCACAATCATCGGCGGCGGCGATTCGGTTGCGGCGGTAGAAAAAGCAGGCGTGGCAGAAGCCATGACACATATCTCGACAGGTGGCGGCGCTTCGCTTGAGTTCATGGAAGGCAAGGAACTTCCGGGGATCGCGGTGCTCGCTGACAAGTAAGGAGCGAAATGTATGAATCGAACACCGATTATTGCAGGAAACTGGAAGATGTACAAAACAGTAGGCGAAGCCCGGGAATTTGCCGGTGTGATTCGCAATCATAAGCTAGAAGGTGCGGTGGAGATGGTCGTATGTGCACCGTTCACGGCACTGTCCGCGCTCGCGGAAGAACTGAAAGGTTCAGATGTGAAAGTGGGTGCACAGAACATGCATTATGAAGCGTCTGGGGCATATACGGGTGAGATTAGTCCGGGAATGCTGACAGACTTAGGCATGAGCTATGTGATCATCGGCCACTCGGAGCGCCGGGAGTATTTTGCGGAAACGGATGAAACGGTGAACAAAAAGGCGAAAGCAGCTTTTGCGAACGGACTTTTGCCGATCGTATGTGTAGGAGAAAATCTTGAACAGCGCGAAAGCGGCCAGACGAAAGAGAATGTTCGTGAACAGGTGATTCGTGCGGTGGAAGGACTATCAAGCGAGCAGGCAAAGCAGCTCGTCATCGCCTACGAGCCGATCTGGGCAATTGGAACCGGCAAATCGTCTTCTGCAGAGGACGCGCAGGATGTGATTGGATTCATCCGCAGTACGGTAGAAGATGCATTTGACAGCCAGGTGGCCATGCAGGTACGCATTCAATATGGCGGCTCTGTAAATCCGCAGAATATTGCTTCATATATGGGACAGCCCGATATTGACGGAGCGCTGGTCGGGGGCGCAAGCCTAGCGGCAGATTCCTATCTGCAGCTAGTACAAGGAGTAGTAGGAGGTAAGTGAATCATGAATCGACCGAAGCCAGTGGCTTTGATTATTATGGATGGATTCGGTTGCCGGGACGAAGTGTACGGCAACGCGATTAAACAGGCGAAAAAGCCGAATTTTGATAAATATTGGTCGCAATTCCCACATACTACACTCGGTGCAAGTGGGCATTCTGTCGGTCTGCCGGATGGTCAGATGGGAAATTCTGAAGTCGGGCATCTTAATCTTGGCGCAGGTCGAGTTGTGTATCAGGATTTGACTCGGATTACGAAGGCAATCCAGGAGGGTGACTTTTTTGAGAACGATGTGCTGGTGAACGCCGTTCGCCACGCGAAAGAAAAGGGTACAGCACTGCATCTGTATGGATTACTGTCAGATGGTGGTGTACATAGTCACAATCAGCATCTGTACGCATTGCTGCGTCTGGCCAAAAAAGAAGGGTTGGACCGCGTCTATATTCATGGTTTCCTCGATGGACGCGACGTGGCACCAGATAGTGCAGTTGGCTATATTGAAGAACTACAGGGAAAAATCAATGAGTATGGCGTGGGTCGCATTGCAACGGTACAGGGTCGCTACTATGCGATGGACCGTGACAAACGCTGGGAACGTACGGAGAAGTCCTACCGTGCGATGGTATATGCAGACGGTCCGGAATTCACAAACGCAGTCGAAGCAGTGCGCGAATCGTATGAGCGCAGCGTATATGATGAGTTCGTGATGCCAACAGTAATTACGAACGAAGATGGTTCTCCGGTGGCGACGATTCAAGATAACGATGCGGTTATCTTCTTTAACTTCCGCCCGGACCGTGCGATTCAGCTGTCCCAGGTATTCACGAATGAAGACTTCCGTGGATTTGACCGTGGTGAGAAGTGTCCGAAGAACTTGTTCTACGTCTGCCTGACGAAGTTCAGTGAATCGGTAGATGGGTATGTGGCATACAAACCCGCGAATCTTGATAATACGCTCGGTGAAGTATTGGCACAAAACAACTTACGCCAGTTGCGTATTGCCGAAACGGAGAAATATCCGCATGTGACCTTCTTCTTTAGCGGTGGACGCGAAGCAGAATTCCCAGGTGAGAAGCGTATTCTGATTAATTCGCCGAAGGTTGCTACATACGATTTGCAGCCTGAGATGAGCATTTATGAAGTAACAGATGCTCTGCTTGCAGAGATTGAGCAGGATGCGCAAGATGTCATCATCTTAAACTTCGCAAACTGTGACATGGTTGGTCACTCCGGCATGATGGAGCCAACGATTAAAGCGGTGGAGGTAGTTGATGAATGCATGGGCAAAGTCGTGGAAGCGATTCTTGCTAAAGGTGGCGCAGCACTTGTGACAGCTGACCATGGCAATGCAGATCTGATGCTCGGTGAGAACGGCAACCCAATCACATCACATAGCACATACCCGGTACCATTTATTTTGACAAAGGATGGCATCGAGCTGCGTGAGGGTGGTGTATTAGCGGATATCTCGCCGACCATTCTCAAGCTGCTTGGCGTCCAACAGCCGACTGAGATGACAGGTGTTCCGCTGTTCTAATGATTGATAAGAAAGCGGCGCGTTCCGTGCTGCTTTTCTATACATATTTTTGAAGAAATAAGGAGCTGACACAACAATGACGATTATCTCTGATGTATACGCACGCGAAGTACTGGATTCCCGTGGTAATCCGACAGTAGAAGTAGAAGTACATCTTGAAACAGGCGTGATGGGCCGGGCAATGGTTCCATCTGGTGCCTCTACAGGCGCACACGAAGCGGTTGAGCTTCGTGATGGCGAAAACGGTCGTTACCTTGGTAAAGGCGTTTTGAAAGCAGTTGAAAATGTAAATAACATCATTGCACCGGAATTGATTGGCATGAATGTACTTGATCAAATCGGTATCGACACAGCGCTGATCGAGATCGATGGTACAGAAAACAAAGGAAAACTTGGTGCGAATGCAATTCTTGGTGTATCCATGGCGGCAGCACGTGCAGCGGCAATTGAGCTTGAAATCCCGCTGTACGTATACCTGGGTGGATTCAATGCGAAAACACTTCCGGTTCCGATGATGAACATCCTGAACGGCGGGGCACATGCGGATAACAACGTCGACATTCAGGAATTCATGGTTATGCCGGTTGGGGCAGAAACGTTCGCACACGCTCTGCGCATGGGTGCAGAGATTTTCCATAACCTCAAAGCTGTTCTGAAAGAAAAAGGACTGAATACAGCAGTTGGCGACGAAGGCGGCTTCGCTCCGAACTTGTCTTCTAGTGAAGAAGCGCTGCAAACGATCATGGCTGCGATTGAGAAAGCAGGCTACAAGCCAGGCGAAGATGTGAAGCTCGCGCTTGACGTAGCTTCTACAGAGTTCTATAAAGATGGTAAATATGAGCTGGTAGGCGAAGGCGTAAGCAAAACATCTGACGAAATGATTGACTACCTGGAAATGCTCGTAAACAAATACCCAATCATCTCCATTGAAGATGGCCTGGCAGAAGACGATTGGGATGGTTGGAAGAAGCTCACAGACCGCATTGGCGATCGCGTGCAGCTCGTAGGGGATGACCTGTTCGTAACGAACACCGTTCGTCTGTCTCAAGGTATTGAGCAAGCTACAGCGAACTCGATCCTTGTTAAAGTAAATCAGATCGGTACACTGACTGAGACATTTGATGCGATCGAAATGGCGAAGCGTGCTGGCTATACAGCTGTTATCTCGCACCGTTCCGGTGAAACAGAAGATTCCATCATTGCTGATATCGCCGTTGCGACAAACGCAGGCCAGATCAAGACAGGTGCGCCATCTCGTACAGACCGCGTAGCAAAATACAATCAGCTTCTCCGCATTGAGGACGAGCTGGATGCAATTAGCAAATACGCAGGTCAGAGCGCGTTCTACAACATTAAGAAGTAAATCAGACACTAGTGTTTAGGGAGGAGTCCAGCTCTATAGGCTGGGCTCTTTTTTGATGATAAAAGAGAGCTAGTGGAGGCGGGAATGAAGAAAAATATTTGTCTAGTTTCTTTCTGGCACTGAAGCTGAACTGTCCGCTCCATAAGCAAACGGCTGGCTCTGCCAAACATCTGGGCAGTTCAAAGATGGAGACAGTGGCAGAGCTTATTCAGCCGTTTGCTTATGGAGCTGGGTATAGAAAGAAAAGGTCTGCATATTTTTCTTCATTCCCGCTTACCCGCTTCTTTTTACAATCAAAAAGATCTGGAATATAGCGCGTATCCAACAAGTGGATACCTATACTATGATTATCAGATAGTACCTACGTTGTAGTCTGCGTCTTTGAGTATTCTTTTCATCAGTAGCATCGGGGGTGCGTGCGGTAAAACTTCTGGCCTTTTCTTTCTGCACTTAGCGGAGCAGGTGGCGGGTCGAAAAAGAGCAGTCATTGTCTCCCGCATTGAATGAGCCCGGATGTTTGACTGCTTCGACCCGTCGCATGCGGAGCGGACAGCCTCCGCTTCCGCGCTAGAAAGAAACAGCCAAAGTTTTACCGCATGCACCCTAACTATTTGGAATGATTTTTAACAGAAAGTATATTATAATTAGGAGAAAGGTATAAGGAGGCTTGCTCGATGAGGCAAAACATCATTGACATCGTAATTGCCCGGATTAAAGAGCGGGGTGGCCGGGTGACTGTGCAGCGTCTAGCAATCATTAATGTGCTACTGCGGCTTGACCATCCAACGGCCGAAGAGATTTACCAGTTTATGCAGGATGATTTTCCAACGCTGTCGTTTACGACCGTATATAATACACTCAAATCGCTGAAAGAACTCGATGTTGTTCATGAACATTACCAGGATGAGCGCTCCCGTTTTGAGATTACGGAAGAAGCGCATCATCACTTTCACTGCTTGCGCTGCGATAAGCTCATTGATATTCCAGGCGACCAAGTATCCGTTAAGACTGCCTCAGACATTGAGGAGCAGTATGGTGTACTTGAGACCAGGGTAATGCTCGAAGGAACTTGTCCGACCTGCCTGGTGAAGGAGACGGACAAGCCTTGAAGACCGGAATTTTTTGTGATACAGTAATGGTGGCATAGCATAAGCTTGTGTAGCACTCCGTAGTGGGGAGGACAGAATAATGGCAGTAGCATTAAAAATTGTACTTGTGATTATTTGTATTGCGTTGATCGGGATCGTACTGCTTCAGTCTGGTAAAAGTGCAGGACTTGGTTCGATTAGCGGGGGCGCGGAACAGATCATGGGTAAAGCGAAAGCGCGCGGTATCGATGCCGTTTTAAATAAAGTCACAATCGTACTGGCCGCGCTGTTTATTGTATTATCGATTACTGTTGCTTACATCGTTAAATAGGTACGAAAGCGGAAAACAGCAAGTGTGATGACTTGCTGTTTTTGTTTAGCTACAAAAGCTCTCGAAAGGAGCATTCTATATGATAGGATGTTTGCTGATCCATGGATTTACTGGGAGTCCGTATGAGGTGGAGCCGCTCGCGAGCCACTTATCTAGGCGAGGCTGGCGTATCGAGACACCGGTATTAGCTGGTCATGATGGAGATTCACGTAGCCTTCGTGATGTGACCTGGCATGATTGGGTGCGCTCTGCCGAAGAGGTGCTACAGGATATGTTGTTAACTTGCCAAAAGGTGTATGTCATTGGCTTTTCGATGGGGGGCATGATTGCAACCTATCTGGCGACCCGCTATAACATTGACCGTCTTGTGCTTTTGAATGCCAGTATATTCTATATCAATCCACGCCAGCTGTTCCGCGATGCGGCAGCCATCATCAAGAAACACTTCACTTCAGAAACGGATACACGAGAAGCATACCGTCGCTATCTAAAAAAGGCAGCCACTACTCCGCCACGTGCTGTTATTCATTTTCGCCATCTTGTGAAAGTGCTCAGGCAGGAATTGCCACGTATTACGGTGCCGACTCTGATCGTTCAGGGAGGACAGGATGACCTGGTAGAGCCACGTAGCGCTTCCTATATTTACAACCAGATTCGTTCCGCGGAGAAATATGTGCATATTCTCCCGGAATCCAAACATATGATTTGTCATGATTGTGAGCAGGCGCAGCTTTTTGTCTTGGTTGATCAGTTTCTATCAGATTGTTCTGCGACAACGAGAAGGAGCGATGCAGATTGAAAAGCAAACGGCGATCCCCGGAAGCATTCACCTATGAAGGCGGAGAAAAAGGGATATTGCTTATTCATGGATTTACTGGAAGCACTGCCGAACTACAGCCGATGGGCCACTATTTCCAGCGACTTGGCTATACCGTTCATGCGCCGCTTCTCGCCGGGCACGGGACGTCTCCAGAAGAGATGGCGAAGACACGCTGGCCGGACTGGTGGCGAAGTGTGCAGGAAGGATATGAGAGTCTGAAGCAGGCAGGGTGCAGCACAATTGCGATTGCGGGCCTGTCGATGGGTGGACTCCTGGCACTGCGCGTCGCCCATCAGTATCCGGTCGTAGCTGCTATTGCGATGAACGCTCCGATTGAAGTTCGGGATAAGCGCATCCGCTGGGCGCGGTATGCTCGATATGTCAAACCGTATATTCCACGCCGGGGCAAGAAGCCGGACCATATCGAATCAGGGATGATTCCGTATGATCGTGATCCGGTTGTCTGCATTGCCAGTCTGTGGGATTTTATTAGCACAGTCAAAAAAGAACTTTCTTACATAACTGTACCGACGCTTGTGATGCAGTCCGAGCAGGATGAGACGATCGAGCCTGCAAGTGCGGATTATATTTATGAGCAGATTCGTTCAGACTATAAAGAAATACAGCGCTACGCAAAATCCGGTCATATTATCACGCTGGATAAAGAGCGGGAGCATGTGTTTTCGGATGCAGCGGCGTTTTTGGACCGGATTCAAGGAAAAGAAGCATAAAGCTGCAAACTATTAAGAAAATGAGGAGGGCTCGCATGCCAACAGAAACAGATATTTTAACCTTTATGCGAGAACAAGTATATCGCCCGATGACTGTCAAGGAGCTCGAAGAAGCTTTTGGTGTTGACTCAGCGAGCTCGTTTAAGGACTTCGTGAAGATATTGAATCATCTTGAGGATACAGGACAGATTATTCGGACACGGGCGAACCTTTATGGTGTGCCGGAAAAAATGAATTTAATTCGCGGCCGCCTGCAGGGGCACGCCAAAGGATTTGGATTCGTCATTCCGGAAGAAAAAGGGCAGCAGGATGTGTATGTAAGCGCCGATGATATGCACGGGGCGTTAAATGGAGATACCGTACTGGTACGTTTGAATCCGAACGCGCGTGGTCCGCGCCTTGAAGGAGAAATTGTGCGTGTTGTGAATCGCGGCAATGCGATGATCGTTGGTACATACCAGGATGAGAAGCATTACGGATTTGTCATAACGGATGACAAGCGGATCTCGAAAGATATTTTCATTCCAAAAGGGCAGTCGATGGGTGCTGTTGATGGTCATAAAGTGGTGGTCGAAATCATACGCTATCCAGAGACAGGCCGGGGAAATCCGGAAGGCTCGGTGGTGGAAATTCTCGGCCACAAAAACGATCCGGGTGTTGACATTCTGTCGATTATTCGCAAGTACAGTTTGCCAGAGAGCTTCCCGGATGATGTCATGAAAGAAGCAGAAGCTGTGCCGGAGACAATCAGTGAAGACGAGATACAGGGCCGTCGTGACCTGCGTGATCGTGTGATGGTGACGATTGACGGTGCGGATGCTAAAGACCTCGATGATGCGGTATCAATTGAAACGCTACCGAACGGCCATTACCGTCTCGGTGTACATATTGCAGACGTCAGCTACTATGTAAAGGAAGGCTCCGTACTTGATACGGAAGCTTTTAATCGCGGGACAAGTGTGTATCTCGTCGACCGCGTAATCCCAATGCTTCCACATCGTTTGTCGAATGGGATTTGTAGCTTGAATCCAAAGGTAGACCGACTGACACTGTCATGCGACATGGAAATTGATTCCGAAGGCAATGTGGTCAACCATGACATTTATGAAAGTGTCATTCGGACGAATGAGCGGATGACATATTCGGATGTATATAAAATTTTGGAAGAAAATGATCAGGAACTTATTGCACGCTATGGCGAACTGGTGGATCATTTCCGCGCGATGAAAGAACTGGCGCTTACGCTGCGTCACTTCCGGATGGAGCGTGGAGCGATTGACTTTGACTTCGGCGAAGCGAAGATTCTGGTAGACCGGGAAGGGAATCCGACAGAAGTGCGGATGCGCGAGCGAACAATTGCCGAGCGTTTGATCGAAGAGTTCATGCTGAAGGCGAATGAAACAGTAGCCGAGCATTTCAACACGATGCGCGTGCCGTTCATCTATCGAATTCACGAAGACCCGGACAGCGACCGCTTGCAGACGTTCCTGGAGTTTGTAACGAACTTCGGTTATTTCGTCCGGGGCAATTCGACCGATATTCACCCGCGCACATTGCAGACGTTGCTTGAGCAGGCAAAAGATACGCCGGAGGAGACTGTGATCTCGAAGGTTATGCTGCGCTCGATGAAACAGGCGAAGTACGATGCGGAAAACCATGGTCACTTCGGTCTGGCGGCCGAGTTCTATACGCACTTTACGTCGCCGATTCGTCGTTATCCAGACTTAATTGTACATCGTATGATTCGTGAATCGCTCAAGTCGGGCGGATTCACACCAGAGCGCATCCAGGAGTGGACATTAAAAATGCCGGAGGTTGCCAAACAGTCATCCGAGCGGGAGCGCAATGCGGTGGATGCGGAGCGCGAGACAGATGATCTAAAAAAATCAGAATTCATGCTGCGTCATATGAATGAAGAATTCGATGGAATTATCAGCAGTGTAGCGGCCTTCGGGATGTTTATCGAGCTGCCGAATACGATTGAAGGTATGGTTCATATTAGCAACCTGACAGACGATTATTACGACTTCCATGAGAAGCAATACGCGCTTGTCGGTCAGCGCACCGGACGCATTTTCCGCATCGGGGATGAAGTAAAAGTGCGTGTAGTGAATGTGGATGTGGACGAGCATACGATTGATTTTGAAGTCGTGGGTCTGCCAAAAAGCAAGCGTACATCACGTGATGGTGGAGTACGCAAAGCAAAAGTCATCCAGGCGACGACATCCGAACGCAAGCATCGGGGCAAAGGAAAACCGACGCAAGGCAAGGATAATCCGTTCTGGAAAGAAGCAATTGATAAGAAGAAAAGCAAGAAAACTGGCGGCGCGAAGTCATCGAAGAAAAAGAAGAAAAAATGAGCATAGCCTGGGGGGCGCTTCTGCTGCGCTCCCTTTTTTTTATGTGTATTTTTGTAGAATCCGAAGCCTGGTGGTGGGAGGAAAGAAGAGAGAAGCCGTTCGCTTCGGTACGCTTGGCAGAGAAGTGTCAACTGTCCGCTCCAGAAAGCCCGGTGAACTCGCCTGCAAAAGAGGACCCACGATGTTTGTTCAGGAAGGGTTGCAGGCAAAGGCCCGTTCACCGTTCTTCTTCCGCTAGGGAATCGCGGACAGTCCATGCTTCCCTGCAAGGCGTACCAAGTGACAGGTGTCTTCCTTCTCTGCTCCTTCACTACATGTTGATAAAATCCAAACTCATCACGTTCATTTTTGATGTGTTGTACTTTCCTTGCAGCTTTTTTGCCGATATGGTTTTGTGGTACTATGTAAAGATAGATCAAAGGAAGAAGGAGACCGCCTATGGGTAAGGAAGGGATTAAAGTTGTCGCGCAGAACAAAAAGGCGCGTCATGATTACTTTATTGAAGAAACAATGGAGGCAGGCATCGTCCTGACGGGAACGGAGATCAAGTCCATTCGCCGGGGACGGGTGAATCTGAAGGATAGCTACGCCCGAATTCGTGACGGGGAAGCATTCGTGCTGAACATGCATATTAGTGAGTACGAGCAGGGGAACCGTTATAACCATGATCCGCTGCGGGAGCGTAAGCTGCTGCTCCATCGCGCAGAGATTCATCGCCTGATTGGGCAGACGAAGATTCACGGGTTAACACTCGTGCCACTGCGTTTGTATCTGAAGGGTGGCTTCTGCAAGATCGAGATCGGCATAGCCAAGGGTAAGAAAAACTATGACAAGCGCGAGTCGCTCAAGCAGAAGGATGCGAAGCGAGAAGTGGAGCGCGCACTGCGGGAGCGGAACCGCTAATTGCCTGGTAACATACCCAGCATCAGGAAGCACGGTGTTTATTGCACCGTATAGCAAGGTGTGATATACTACGAATACAGCCTGATACGTCAGGCAATGTGCTCTCACATTTCCCGGGAGCTTCCCATTGCGGGGGCGTTCTGGATTCGACGGGGATGGTTCGAGCATGAGTAGCGAGCCGGTGGGTTGCGATTCCGTTAACAACGCAAGCGTAAATACAAACGCTAAAACACAAAACAACTTCGCTTTAGCTGCCTAATAAGCAGTAGCGGTCTTATCTCTCCATCGTCCATGTGGCGGGAATAAGACTCACCCTTTAGTGGACTACGCCTAACGCTTCCGTCTGGAGCCGAGGGAAGAGATCAATCAGACTAGCCTATCAGGTAGTGGGTTACCTGGCAGCCCGGTAGGCGAATCAACCACAGGCAACTGCGCTCGGAGAAGCTTATGTCATCGGAGTCTTCGGACGTGGGTTCGATTCCCACCGCCTCCATCATACATATAGATGGAGAGAATACGAATATAAAATAAAGTAGATCAGCTAACGGTATGGCTGATCTTTTTACTCCCTTGTTTTTGAAGAACTGAATAAAAGCTAAAAGGGGAGGGATAGCAGTGGAAGAATGGTTCCTGTTATTGTCAGCAGATGATATCGATACACTGCTAGCTTTTGTCTCAGCTTGTATTGCTGCTGTTCTTTTATTTAGGTATGGTAGTAACAGCTGCAAAGTATCTAAAACTAATACAAACTTCAATAAAACGCCGAAGCTTGTTAAAGCGAATATCAATCCAAACGTAATCGAGACGTATCCGGTTCAGCCAATGAACAACATTTTGCATACACGCTGTATTTCTATAAGAAGCGGTGATGAAGAACCGCTTATCTCTTTTCCTGTGTAACCTTATCAAATAATTTTCACAGGAGGAGAGCGCTATGCTACATTTAATTGGGGAAGGACTTTTGTATTTTGTTGGATTACCTTTGTTTGCTTTTCAAACGTTTGGAGGTCTGCAATCGTTAGTTCAACTTTTTGCAGATGTTTCTCAATATACGAATCATTATTAATGAGCAAGAAACCCTTTAGGAGAAATCCTGAAGGGCTTTTTTATATTAAAAAGTTTAGTTGCTAAGTTTAGCGTGTAATGCAAAGAGAGCAGCCTTGTAGGTTGCTCTTTCTACATCCATTTTATAGTGAGGAGAGTGGCTCGGGTTCGGGTTTGCCAAAATAATATCCCTGGAACATCTCGTAGCCAATGCTGCTCAAAAACAAAAAATCTTCCTCCGTTTCAATTCCTTCCGCAAGTGGTACGGCCCCCATGTCAGTAGCCATCTGGGCGACCGAGCGAGCGACACGCTGTTTCCCGGCATCATGACTTACACCTCTCGCGAATTCAAGGGCGAGCTTCACGATGTCCGGTTCCAGTTCAGATAATACCCGCAGGCTGTTATAACCTGTCCCTACATCATCAAGTGCATACTTGAAGCCATGTTCCCGATAGGATTGGAGGATGGATTTAAGGTGTTCCATATTTTTGATTTCTTCACTTTCGACTACTTCAAAGATGATGTTCTCCGGTTTTGCTCCGGTCTGCTGCACCAATTCGAACGTAGAGGATAGGCAGTGATCCGGTCGATAAATCGCAGAGGGTAAAAAGTTGATAAATAAAAGTTTATCTGTAATCATGCGACTATTTTTAACAGCTTCCAGGCGGCAAAGTTGGTCGAGGGCAAACAATTTATCACGTGTACGAGCGGCTTCGAACATTTGAGCGGGTGGGATAATGTCCCCCTTAATGTCGACACCACGTGACAGCAGTTCATAGCCAATAATATCTACAGTACCTTCCGTTTGACGGTGTACAATCGGTTGATAAAACGTACGAATGGCCCGATTCATGATTACTGTATCAATCCATTCCGCTTGTCGTTCAGCATGGAAACTCGCAATCGGCTGAAGACTTTCAAGCCCGAATAGAGGGTCGGATGCATCGGAGAAAAAGGCATGTACGGTAGACGGATCAGTCTGGGTAAAGAAATAGTCAAGCAGGGTGCAAAAAATAGATTCTTTCATCCAATACATGCGGTCGTTGAGTTGTTTCCATGAATCGGTTCCATAAATGGAAAGGTAGGGAGTAAGCGTCTTGAGAAGTTTTTTGTCTGCGAAATATACCGTATATCCCTGGGAAGTTAGGTAGCATGCATCACAAAATATGGACATGTCAATCTCCTTGTGTAAAATATGGTAATGATTTCAATTATCATTATACTATATATGTCTTATGTCATGGGTATTTATATAAATGTAAATAAAGAATTTGGGTAAAGCTAGAAGCAGGAGGGAGTCTGGTGGAATACATAAAAGTACAAACGAAGAAGCATAAGAAGCTCACGAAAGCTAAAATTATTCGCCGAACGTTGTTTATTTTTCTTGGAGCGGCTCTTGTTTCGATTGGTCTGGAAATCTTTCTCGTCCCTAATAACATTATTGATGGGGGAATCGTGGGTATCTCGATTATTCTCTCCCATCTTACCGGGCTTACGCTCGGGCTGTTTCTCTTCCTGTTGAATCTTCCTTTTCTCATTATTGGATATAAACAGATTGGCAAGACGTTTGCGATTTCTACATTGTTTGGGGTTACGGTGATGTCGATTGGTACTTCACTCCTGCATCCTGTTTCGAGCATGACAGAAGACCCGCTGTTAGCGGCTGTATTTGGAGGCATTATTCTTGGGATTGGCGTCGGGCTGGTGATCCGATACGGAGGGTCGCTGGATGGAACGGAGATTGTGGCGATTCTCTTCAACAAGAAGCTTCCCTTCTCAGTTGGGGAAACGGTTATGTTCTTTAACATCTTTATTCTCGGCAGTGCAGGCTTTGTATTTGGCTGGGATCGGGCGATGTATTCACTGATTGCTTATTTTATCGCATTCAAAATGATTGATGTGACGATTCTTGGTCTGGATGAATCGCGTTCAGTCTGGATTATTAGTGACAAAGATGAAGAGATTGGAGATGCACTTCTTAGGCGCCTTGGACGTGGTGTGACGTATTTAAGCGGAGAAGGGGCATATACGGGTGAGCGAAAGAAGGTTGTGTTTTGTGTCATCAGTCGCTTGGAGGAAGCGAAGCTGAAGACAATTATTGAAGATATTGATCCCGGGGCGTTTTTGGCTGTCGGGGCGATTAGTAATGTAAAAGGTGGAAACTTTAAGAAGAGAAGTATTCATTAGGAAAGAGTAGAGGATGAAAGTAGCTTGTCATAATCAAGAGCGGGAAGGTAGATAAGTCTAAAAATTTCCTCTATACTAATTCATAGTAGCGGAGGTGGATAAATTGGGACAAACATCTAACAAACAAACAATCGGTTTTATCGGTACAGGCGTCATGGGCAAAAGCATGGCAGGACACCTCATGGCAGGTGGTCATCCGGTACTTGTCTACACACGTACGAAAGAAAAAGCAGCGGATCTGCTGGAGAAGGGTGCCATCTGGAAAGATACCGTAGCAGAACTGGCAGCTGAGGCGGACGTTGTCATCACAATGATTGGATACCCGAAAGATGTAGAAGAAGTATATCTTGGCGAAGGCGGCATTTTCGCACATGCGAAGCCTGGTACATATGCGATTGATATGACAACATCAAGCCCAATTCTGGCGCGGCGGATTTATGAAGCCGCTCAGGAAAAAGGCATTCATGTATTGGATGCTCCGGTATCCGGTGGTGATGTGGGAGCACAGAACGCTCGTCTGTCGATTATGGTTGGCGGGAATAAAGAGGACTTTGACGCGATGGTTCCGATTTTTGAGAAGATGGGAACGAACATCGTGTATCAAGGAAAAGCAGGGGCGGGTCAGCATACGAAAATGTGCAACCAGATCGCGATTGCATCCGGTATGATTGGGGTATGTGAAGCGATGATTTATGCGAAGAATGCGGGGCTTGATCAGCGAACCGTGCTCAAAAGCATTGAAACAGGAGCGGCAGGTAGCTTCTCTCTCAGTAATCTCGCACCACGCATGATCGACGGCAACTTTGATCCAGGCTTTTATGTGAAGCATTTCATCAAGGATATGGGCATTGCGCTTGAATCGGCGAAAGAAATGGGCCTATGGACACCGGGGCTTGAATTGACGAAGAAGCTGTATGAGGAACTTGCGGCTAAAGGCGAAGAAAATAGCGGCACACACGCTCTGTATAAGCTACTTGATACCCAAAAACATGCAGAATAATGAATAGGCATATGGAAACAGCTTACCAAATGGTAGGCTGTTTTCGTTATAAATAAAGGAATTATGTCCATCTGTCTCCTAGTGTTTGAACTAAACTTTTCCGGTAAAGTAAGGAACGTAGACAAACAAGCAGAAAATTCTACAGTTAGGTGGGAACAGGTGGAACTCCCACTCCTTACACACAAAGGGAGGAGACGGTTCAACATGAAGAAAAGATGGGCATCGATTGTACTTACAGGAATGGTGGCAGTCAGTGCGTTTGCAGGTACGGTATCTACTGCATCAACGGCATCTGCTGCAAGCATTTCTGTGACCGCACAAAAAGGATCAGCTGTAAATATCGCCAATGAGCAAAAGGTTATTAATAACATAATTCAAACAGGGAAAAATCTGATTGGACAGGCTCGGTATAACCATACATATAATGCGCCGTATACTATGGATTGTTCGGGATTCACGTATTATATTTTCAAGAAGAATGGCATTGACTTAAAGACGCGGGACGATGATAAGCAAGTTTCCTATGGCAAATATGTTCCGAAGAGTCAGATAAAGCCCGGAGATCTGATATTCTATAATGCGAACAAACCGAGCAAAGATGTTACGCATGTGGGTGTATACATTGGTGACGGAAAAGTACTGCACATGGCAAACTCAACATCAAATGTAACGATTAGCAAATTAAGTGGAAGCTGGCATACGGCTAACTATTTGACAGCACGTCGTGTAATTGAATAGAGGAGCCAAAAGATCTCCAAGCAAAAATGCAGCCTATCTCTTAGTGAAGAGAAGGCTGCATTTTTTAAGAGTTTATTTCATTTTTGCAGCAGCTGTGTCTAACAAGCTTACTACTTGCTTGTAAAGTTCTTCTGCTGTAGCTTTCTCATCTTTCTTTACAGCTTCCAGCAGTTTTTGCTCCAAATCAGTTAGGCGTGCATATTCCGCTTCACCCAACTGTTTTTTAACTTCTCCTTCAACCATATTTACAAATAAGTTTCCTTCTAATGTGACAATTTTTGCTTTATCTTGCCCCCAGCTCTTTTCAGAGAATGCTCCCGCGTACTCATCTTTAGCTACTTCAACAAAGCCGCGGACTAATGCTGCATGAATTGCGTCAGCGGATATTTTTTTCGGATCTGTTGTAAGTGCAAACTGTTGATTAATAAAATCAGCGTCTTCCTTCGCACTGCCTTTTAGATAACCATAAAGAGACTGATACAGAGCCCAGGCTTCTGCTTGTTCAGCTTTTACAGTTGGGCTGTCTTCTTTTGCAAGCTTCTCAACTTTATATGCATATCCATCCGTTTTTAAATAGAAGGCTTTCATGATGGCTTTATCGGCAGCTTGCTTGCTTAATTGGAAATGTAAGCTATCTCCTTTTTCTAAGGCACTATTCATATCCGTAAAAGCCCCATCGATTTGCGGTACAAATGCAGTTTTAAATTTCTCGTCTGCTTTAGTGATAGTCGGCTTTAAGCCCGCATAAAACTCGGTTGCCCGGAGGAAGGCCGCTTTGGCTTTGTCCTTATCTGTCGTAAAGTATGTCCCTACTTCCTTAAATTCATAGCGTACAGATGCAAATAACTCTTTATACAATAATTTCTCAAAAAGTTCAGCAACAGCCCCCGCTTCTAGCTTGCCTTCCTTTCCATCTTTTAACGCTTGAGTAAGTGTTTCATCGATATGCTCGGATAAATTGGCGTCAAGCTCTTGTACCATACTTTGTAATTTTGTTTTATAGATTTGGCCTACCTTATCATAATTGAGTTCTTTCTCGCTTATTACTTGCTGTAGCTCAGCAAAAGTAGCCACAACTTCTTTTGGATTAGTAGCTGCAGTATTTGTAGCTTTAATTGCAGTTGAATCGGTTACTTCTACTGCATTTTTTGCAGAAATCCATGCAACTTCTTTTCCAGTCGCCGCTCCTAATGCCCGGATATGAGCGAATACCGTACCATCCATTACATGAGCAGGAATGGTTTTATTATTGATTGTAATGGTTTGACCTACTTTATCATATGTGTAGGAAGTTCCAATGGTTTTAGCATATGTATCAATGTCCACATAAACTTTATCATTTTCCATATGGATTTTAGCTGTTGTTAAAAAATTTCCATTGATTTTAATCAATGGGTTTGTTCCTTTTTGAAACTCATGTGCAAATGCTGCAGATGGTGAAAGAAGTGAGCTAACCAGCGCGATACCTCCAAATATTTTGACTACCTTTAATTTCACTGTAAATTCCCCCTGTATATTTATTGAATATGATAATTGATATCAGTTACAAAAATGATCTTACAATACATACTAAATCTTTTGCAAGAGTTTTTTGAGAATATAACCAAAGAAAAAATGCAGCCGATCTCTTGAGTAAAGAGAGGCTGCATTTTTGGGGGAATTTACTTATTCAAAAGCTTTTTTTGTTAAGTAGCCGCTTAAAACTCGAATGGCCACTTCAATGGCATCCTCGCTCGGCTCGATCTTCGAATGATGCAGACCATATGGTGTATTCACACCAAGCCAAAACAGAAAGCCTGGAGTTTGCTCGAGGAAATAACCGAAGTCCTCACCTGTCATCGCGGTCGGGCATTCAATGAGCTCGGCTGTACCACTTTCACGTACCCAGTCCATAAAATTAAGGGTAATGTCTTCGTTGTTATACACCTGGCAGTAATTTGCGCCGTAATCAATTGATCCCTGACACTCAAATCCTGCTTCAATGCCATGCACAAGTGCTTCGATGCGAGATTTTACTTTGTGCATCGATTCCATCGATAGCGTACGGATGGTGCCTTCTAAGCGTGCATGCTCAGCAATAATGTTCTGCTTTGTGCCACCTTCGATTTTGCCAACTGTGACGACGGCTGAATCAAGTGGATCAATGTTGCGTGCCACAACGCTTTGCAGCTGTGTCGCCAAATGGGCAGCTGCGACGACCATATCGTTTGCTGTATGCGGAAATGCCGCATGACCGCCTTTTCCGTGCAGATCAATGAACAATTCAGACGTATTGGCAAATAGAATGCCTGGCTTTAAGGCTACAGAGCCGACTGGATGCTCCGGTGCGATATGCAGGGCGAAGATGCAATCCGGACGCCAAGCAGCAAATTCTTCACTTTCAAGCATCGGCTGAGCACCGCCTGGACCTTCTTCCGCTGGCTGAAAAATAAACACAAGATCATCTCGGACAGGATGATGGACAAAATGCGTGAGTACACCGAGTCCGATGGCCATATGCATATCATGACCGCATGCATGCATGTAGCCGGGATGTTCCGACTTAAAGTCATACGAGGTATCTTCTGTAATCGGTAACCCGTCCATATCAGCTCGGTAGCCGATACGTTTGGTAGGGTTTGTCCCTTTAACCAGTACGAGAATGCCAGTACGCCATGTCTTATGCTCCATACGCTCCTGCGGTAGGGTTGCCAGATAATCAAGCAGATACTTTTGCGTCTTAAACTCCGCGAATCCTGGCTCGGGAATGCGATGCAGGTGGCGGCGGATGGAAACGAATGGTTGTGCGTTTACGGTAGTCATCGGATGCGTCCCCTACTACAGCTGGCGCAGTTCCTGTTTGATTTCCGTTTTGGATTTTGTTTTTTCATCGATCTGTTTAATCACGCGAGCTGGTGTGCCAGCTACAACTGTGTACGGTGGTACGTCTTCGATTACAACTGCACCAGCTGCGACAACTGCACCTTTTCCTACACGGCAGCCTTCGAGTACAACGGCATTTGCACCGATGACAACATCATCTTCTACAACAACTGGCTGCGCTGATGGCGGTTCGATAACGCCTGCGATAACAGTACCAGCACCGATGTGGCAGTTCTTGCCGATTGTGCCGCGACCACCGACAACAACGTTCATGTCGATCATAGTGCCTTCTCCGATTACCGCGCCGATGTTGATGGAAGCGCCCATCATGATAACGGCGTTGTTACCGATTTCAACTTGATCACGGATGATTGCACCTGGCTCAATGCGAGCGTGGATGTTTTTCATGTCGAGAAGCGGAATCGCAGAGTTACGACGATCGTTTTCTACTACATAATCTTCGATGCGGCCTTTGTTTGCTTCGAGTACAGGTTGAACTTCTTTCCAGTCGCCGAACAGAACGCCTGTATTGCCTGTGATGAAGCTTTTTGTGTCAGCGCCGAAATCGATGCCTGCAAGATCACCTTTTACATATACTTTCACTGGTGTTTTCTTTTCGCTTTTTTGAATAAATTCGATAATTTGTTGTGCGTTCATTTCTTGCATGATTTAGTATCTCCCTTCATAACTGTCCAGCTTATAAAAATACAATGAGGATGCATAATCCTCATTGTGATTATTAGCATTATAACATTCCCGGTCAACCAGAGAAACCAGTAAAGGTAAAAAGCTCAGCACATGGTGTATGCTTTTTCGATTTTATTTCATATTAAATAATGCGGAGCGTATAAGGATGGAAAGCGTGAATAGCAGTAAAGACCGGGGAGGGAATTTTAATGAAGCCGTTTACATCTATGGGCACGAGCATCATTGTGCGTCTTGAAGTGGATGTCAAGCAAGTAAGTTTTATTGATATTGCTACTGCCGTTAGCAAGGCGCAGGGTGATATTGTGGCAATGGACGTTGTTCAATCTTCAAATGAAGAGACAGTAAAAGACTTTACCATTAATACGAAAAACCGGGCACAGATTGATGAAGTTGTGCAAAATCTGGAGAGTCTTTCGGGCGTTAAAATTGTAACGGTATCGGACCGCACCTTCCTCAGCCATATTGGCGGAAAAATTGAAATGAAGCCGAAGCGTCCGATTCAGAACCGGGAAGATTTATCCCGCGTATATACACCAGGTGTAGCTGCAGTATGTGAAGCGATCGCACAGGACCCGTACAAAGCGTACAAGCTGACGATTAAGCGCAATACAGTAGCGATTGTAAGTGATGGAACAGCGGTGCTTGGACTTGGTGACATTGGACCGTACGCGGCTATGCCCGTTATGGAGGGAAAAGCGATGTTGTTTAAACAGCTTGCCGGAGTGGATGGCTTCCCGATCTGCCTCGATACAAAAGATACAGATGAAATTATTGAAACGATTGTTCGGATGGCTCCTGCATTCGGAGGCATTAATCTAGAAGATATTGCGGCTCCGCGCTGCTTTGAAATCGAGCGGGCTCTCCGTGAGCGTCTTGATATCCCGGTTTTCCATGATGATCAACACGGTACAGCCGTTGTCATTCTGGCGGGGCTTCTGAATGCGCTTAAGATTGTCGGCAAGAAAATTGAAGACTGCAAAATTGTCGTAACTGGCATGGGAGCGGCAGGGGTGGCTTGCACGAAGATTATTTTGAGCGCTGGTGCGAAAAATGTGATCGGTGTTGACCGTGATGGCATTCTATCCCGTTCCGTTACCTACGAAAATCCGGTCTGGGAAGAAGTATCCAACATGACCAACCCGCATGACATTCAGGGGCAGTTGGCTGATGCGCTTGTTGATGCCGATGTGTTCATCGGTGTGTCGCGTGGTGGCATCCTGAAGCGTGAAATGGTGCAGACAATGGCGAAAGATCCGATTGTATTTGCGATGGCGAATCCGCAGCCAGAGATTGATCCGGAAGAAGCGGAAGGTTTGGTGCGTGTCCTGGCAACGGGCCGTTCTGATTATCCGAACCAGATCAACAATGTTCTCTGCTTCCCAGGTATGTTCCGAGGCGCGTTTGACTGCCGGGCAACTGATATTACAGAAGAGATGAAAGTAGCGACTGCACACGCGATTGCTTCCATCATTACAGACGCAGAACTGAATGAGCAGTATATCATTCCGAGTGTATTCAATGATAAAGTGGTAAAACGTGTTCGTGATGCAGTAGTCGACGCTGCCATTGCTTCTGGTGTAGCCCGCAAAATCCCGCGTGATAAACGTAAAAAAGAAACAGTATAGTAAAGAAAAAAGCGCTTCGTCACTAAGACGGAGCGCTTTTTTAGTGGTGCTCGATTTTGTGTTTGCTCGGATAGAGCGGACAAGTTTCTTTGGTGCAGAAACGGCAGCCTGGAACGAACGAGCTGCTTTTAAGCCAGATTCCCATATCATTAAATAATTTCGTAAACATAGCACTCGAAAATTCATCATGATGCAGTTGAATGCCATACTCGTATATGCCAGGAGCCTGAGGGTCATTTTTTCGCCAGGCGATGTTGCCGTCAAGATTGATTACATTATCCATGATTCGAGTTTGAAATCGCAGGATGAAATTAGAATTAATAGGAAAACGAAGGGGGGAGATACAGCGCAGACCATGGATGGAAATGTCTTTGATACACGCTTCCATACTTCCGCATAAAACCTCCTGCTGGTGTATGGAGCCGATTGTTACATCCGAGCAGAGCGGAATATATAGAATTCGTCGCTCTTCTTTTCTTCGCTCATCCATAATATAAATCACCAAATTCTTCCTTTAATGTGAGTTATGAACTATTTCCAATACTTATAATATATACATTCTGTTAAAAAGAAAACAAGTAATACGGATATTGTGACTTAAAATATGATTTTATAGGTCTTTTTTCACTGTATCGTTAATGAGACATACAAACTTTCAAAAATGAAAGCTAACTTTTGATTTTGAAAGCTTATAGAGCCAAATAACAGCATTAAATAAACGGAATTATATATTTATTTATATTTTGTATATTTTAAAAATTGGCACCTTTATTGCTTCGTATAAAAGCAAACCAGCAACTATGCCGGTTATACAGTTAAAGGAGGACATCGAGAATGGGGAAGTACAATGTAGCCGTAGATGTTGGCGGAACTTTTACCGACGTATTTGTTTTTGATGAAGAAACAGGAAAGATTGCTGTGACAAAGGTTTCCTCAACACCTGATAACCCGGCACGGGGCATTTTGCAAGGGATTCATGATTCGGCTGTACCACCTTCAGAAATTGCCCTGTTTTCACATGGGACAACGGTTGGAACGAATGCACTGATTACGCGCCGTCTGCCAAAGACTGTCTTTATTGCAACGAAAGGGTTTCGGGATGTTCCAGAGATTCGCCGTGGTACGAAACTCGAATTGTGGGATGCCTATGAAGATGTTGCACCGCCATACATACGCCGCCGTGACCGTTTTGAGGTAACGGAGCGTGTTGATTATAACGGAGAGATTGTAACGCCGCTCGATGAACAGGAAGCGCGGATGCTTGCCCGGAAACTGAAGAAACGCGGCGTAGAATCAATCGCAATCGGATTTATGAACGCGTATGTGAATGGGCTGCATGAGCAGCGAATGAAGGAGATTCTTCAGGAAGAACTGCCGGGTGTATATATTTGTACCTCAAGCGAAACTCTTCCGGAAATTTTTGAACACGAAAGAATTAGTACCACCATCGTCAATGCAGTGCTTGGCCCGATCGTTAGCACGTATATTCAGGAATTGTCAGCTTCCTTACACGAAGGTGGATATAAAGGAGATGTGCTTGTCCTTCACTCTGGGGGCGGGGTTATGACAGCGGAAACGGTTCCGCGCTATGCGGCACGTCTGGCAAGTTCGGGTATTGCGGCCGGGGCGATCGCCAGTGCGCATATCGCCAAACTGTGTGGTTTCCAAAATGCAATCGGTCTGGACATGGGGGGGACGAGTACAGATATTTCTCTCATGTACAACGGAGACCTACGTGTAACGAATGACTGGTATATCGAATACGGCTATCCGATCGGATTTCCAAGCATTGAGATTCTCACCATTGGGGCAGGCGGCGGGAGTCTTGCCTGGGTAGATGAGGGTGGATCGTTGCGCAATGGTCCGCAGAGTGCCGGGGCTACGCCAGGACCTGCTTGCTATCAGCGTGGGGGTATGGAGCCGACAAACAGCGACGCTAACGTCTTGCTTGGACGACTGGGAACTGAACTGTTAGATGGGCAGATGACACTGGATAAAGAAAAAGCACACGAAGTTGTCAAAAAAATTGCCGAGCCTTTTGGATATACAGAAGCCGAAGCAGCCGATGCGATTATCAAAGTAGCGAATGCCAATATGTGTGATGCGTTGCGGTTGATTTCCGTACGCCGTGGCTATGATCCGCGTGATTTCGCGCTTGTTGTATTCGGGGGAGCGGGTGCGTTGCACGGTGCACATCTAGCAAAAGAACTGGAGATTCCAACGGTCATTGTACCGCCGCATCCAGGCATTACATCAGCGATGGGTTGCCTGCTTGTAGATGTGCGTCATGATATTTCTAAAACGTATGTGGTCAACATTCAGGATGCATCGCTTACGGAGCTGGAAAAAGAATTCACGCGCATGGAGACGGAGGCAGCACAGCTTCTGGAAGAGGAAGGTGTGGAGCTTGCGAATACACAGCTTATTCGTTATCTGGATATGCGGTACATGGGACAATGGCGTTCTATCTCTGTAGTGGCTTCACGTCCGATTCATTCATTGGAACAAGCGCTGGAACAGTTCCATCTGGAACATGAACGTGAATTTGCCTTTTCAGATCGGGAGCAGGGCGTTGAGATTTATGGCCTGCGGGTAGCAGCAATTGGCACAGTGCCAAAGCCGGATTTACCAATGGAAGAACCAAAAGGTAGTCTAGCGGGTGCGATTCGCGGAACGCGTGAGGTTTATTTTGAAGAAAGCGGTGGATTTGTAGAAGCGACCGTTTATTATCGCCCGCTTATTCCGGTTGGCTCAGTGTTCCATGGTCCGGCGATTATTGAACAGCTCGACTCTACTACCGTTGTACCGCCTGGATTCAGAGCGGAAGTAGATGCTTATAAAAACCTGTTATTACATTATAAAGATGCGGAGGAGAAAGCATGAATCACACACAGGTAGCGACTAACAACCGTCTGGACCCGGTCACATTTGAAGTATTAAAGAATGCGTTTGTCAATCTCGTCGACCAGATGTCCGAGCAAATTTTGCGTACGTGCTATTCATTCGTTATTTATAGCCGCGATTTTAGTTCCGCCATTTGCGATGGGGAAGGCAATACCATTATGCAGGGAACACAAGATATCTCCGTGCACGTAGGGACGCTTCATCTGACAGCTAAAGCAGTTCTGGAGGACTTTGGGGATGATATTCATCCAGGGGACGTATTCCTGATTAACGATCCGTATCGGGGCGGTACACACTTCTGCGACGTACGGGTTGTACGTCCGGTCTTTTATGATGGGAAGCTTATTTCCTTCATGCAGTCGAATGGACACTGGGCTGATGTCGGCGGAACGGTGCCGGGCTCCTTTAATGTTCGCTCAAAAGATCATTATGGCGAAGGAATGCGTATTCCACCTGTTCGAATCTGGAGTAAGGGACAGTATTTGACGGATGTAGCCAATCTGCTTGTGTCGAATATGAGGATTCCAGAAGAACGATTAGGCGATTTGCGTGCACAGGCGGAGGCAACAAAAGTAGGGGAAGTACAGCTTGTTCGCTTGATCGAAAAGTACAGTCTAGATACGGTATTGACCGCTTTTGAAGAAGTGCAGAACTACGTGGAGCGGCTTGGTCGATCCCGTGTTGCTGCGCTACCGGACGGGACGTGGGAAACAACGGATTATATTGATATGGACCCGGAGATTGGGGATCAACTGATTCCGATCCAGGTGAAGATGACGATCAAGGATGATGAGATTTATTATGATCTTTCTGGTTCTCATCCGTATATTAGCTGCTTCCTCAATGCTGGATTTGGGGCTTCGTTCTCGGCCGTTGTATCTGGAACGAAAACATTCTTCCCTGATATTCCGTTGAACTCTGGATTTTATCGACTCCTGCATGTGAATCTGCCGGAGAATTCAGTAGTAAATGCTCCGTGGCCAGCGGCTGTTACGGGATTCTGCTCCGGGGCGTATGAAAAAATCATGAATGCGATTTTTGAGCTCTGGTCGGAGATTATGCCGGAGCGAGCACTTGCCTGCTCATTCAATCTGGAATACTTGCTGATTGGAGGATGGGATCGCCGTCCGGGATATGATAGTTACTTTATGTGGTATGACTGGATGGCTGGTGGACATGGTGGCCGTTCGTATAAAGATGGAGCGAATGCAATGTCCCCAGTATTCGGTGTAGGGTTAAGCATTCAACCATGTGAAGGTCAGGAGCGGCTGTCGCCTGTTCTTACTACACATCATGAGATCGTAACGGATTCAGCGGGACCTGGTAAGTTTCGTGGAGGTACAGGCATACGTAAGGGTGGTGTACTGACAACAGCTGAGAATACGATTATGTCCTACTGCTGCGACCGTTCCCGTTCGATTACATGGGGCATTCAGGGTGGCCTTCCTTCCATGCCGCATGGTGCCTGGCTGAATCCGGAAACAGATAACGAACGTTTCTTAGGCACGATTTTTTCAAATGTGGAGCTGAAGCAGGGCGATTCATTTGACCGTCCGGCCGCAGGTGGTGGTGGATTGGGTGATCCGCTGGAACGCAGTCCGCAGTTAGTGCTTGAAGATGTGATTGATGAGTATGTTTCGATTGAGCGTGCCCGTCGAGATTACGGGGTTATTATCAAGGAGATTGATCGGGATCTTGACCTGTTTGAAATTGATGAGGAAGCAACCAAACAGGAGCGTGCAAGCATTCGTGCCGAGCGTCAGGGCTGGCTTGAAGAAGATATATACGTTGTAGAAGAGAAGTTCAAAAACGGAGAAATTGACGAGTTAGATGTGATTCGTCGCTATGGTGTCATCATGGATTATACAGTGGGAGCAGTACTGCCGAACTCGACAGCACAGTATCGGGAGATGATGTACAAACGTACGCTGGCTCACTGGGCATAGGAAATCTATCGAAGGGGCGGCTTTTCGCCCCTTTGTTGATCTCAAATGGAAAGGAGATGGAATAGATGGCGGAAATACTAACGGCAAATCAGGAAGAAAAAAATGAACAAAAGGAGGATTACGCACTGCAACGTGTGCCAAAGCATTCACGCTTACGCTGGCCGGGACTCATGAATGTGGCGGTAGGAATTGCGACGGCTATGTTATTTATGCAGATGGGAAGCTTGATGGCTGTTCAATTTGGAAGTGTGAATGCATTGCTGGCTGAGCTATATGCGACGCTGGTTACGGGATTCCTTGGGGTTACGATTGCGTACTTTGCAGCGAAAAATGGATTGAATGTGAATCTGATGTCACGCGGCGCTGGATTTGGATTCATTGGGGCTTCTATCACTTCATTTATTTACGCCATCAATTTCATTATGTACTGTGCCATTGAAGGGTCTATTATGGCACTCGCCGTACATGAGTATATGAAAGCGCTTCCCATTTGGGCGCTTATGATCTTTTTTGGTCTGGCTGTCATTCCGTTGAACTGGTACGGGGTTAAGCAGTTGCAGATGTTTCAGAAATATTCGCTTCCGCTTTATCTGGTTTTGCTTTGCGCAGGTATTTATATAACGACAACGAAAGAGTTCCCGAATGCAGACCGCTGGCTAACGTTCCTTCCAGAAGGCGTACACGTAGGCGGTATCGGACTCATTACTTGTATCGGGATTATGAATGGTCTCGTCGGAATTATGGCGCTTCTCATTTCCGACTACGCCAGGTTCATCAAACAGGAGGAGTTTAAAATCGGTGTGTTCGCGGTCGGGTTTATCCCGCAGCTCATCTGTTTCTTCTTATCTGGTGTTCTCGGGATCTGGTTTGGTGTTCGCTATATGGCTGATAATCCAGGTGTGTATTTTGTAACGGCAATGGGAGTCTGGGGTGCCCTATTTGCCATCTTGACACAGCTTCGTATTAATGTGACCAATCTGTATAGCGGTTCGATGTCGCTGGCTAACTTTTTTGCACGGGTGTTCCACTTTACGCCGGGGCGGGTCTTCTGGGTTGTGACGACAGCAGTGCTGGCAATTGGCTGCATGCTATTCGGAATTCTTGATTATATCGGACCGATGCTAACATTCCAGGGTGTATTCCTGTTTGCCTGGGGCTCGATTCTTGTAACGGATATGATTATTATTAAGAAGTGGCTTAAATTAGGGCAGCTTCATGTCGAGCATCGCCGTGGATTTCTTCCAGAGTGGAATCCGGTTGGGGTTGTTTCGGTTGTGATTGCAAGTGCAGTGGGCACGGTGCTTGCTTCTGGTTCATACGGGCCGGTACTTGCTGGATTCGCGGCCTTGCTTGCGGGGGTACTGGCCAGTGCGATCAGTATCATCATTGCAGTCGTGACCAAGGGAAAGACATATTTCACTGGCCGAATCGCAGAGAATCCGTCAACTGCTGCCCATCCAAATAAGTATGGAGAAAGTGTGCATACTTGCGGTACATGCGCGGGTGAGTTCATCAGTGAAGATATGCTATACTGTCCGTTCCATACGGGAAATATATGCTCCCAGTGTTGTGCGGCAGAATCACATTGCCATGCCGTATGCAAAAGTGAAAGCGTATCCACAGAAATTACAGCATAGATGTGAAGAAGTACGAAGAAGGGCTATCCCATGTGACAATGGGATAGCTCTTCTTGACTTTTTTTCTGAATTATTATAATTATTATTAAAATAATAAAATAAAGAATTTTATAACATATAAAGGTGGTCCGCATGGTGAAATGGAAAGAGATTTTGCATCCTATTCCGATTCTTGCTGCAAGGGATTGTACCATTCGCCAGGCGATTCAGCGCTGTCAGCATGCCCAGGAGAAAATTTTATTCATTGGTGATGGACAAACAATCGTGGGATATGTGGATGAGAGCTACTTGCTAAGGCAGGCTGCAGATGCGTCTTCTTTAGATGACCCTGTTGTGTACTGTGAGAACATTCTTGTCGTCGAAGAAGAGGCAGTGGTTGAGTTTTATCACAATATTTCGGTCGTGCTCGGTAAGGATCTCTCAGGAAGATATATAGGGTTTACGACGATTGAACGGGCCAGGCATGAAGCGACCGGCTTAAAGCTGAACCAGCTGGAACAAATTTTTGATGGAGCAGGAATTGGAATTGTCACAACAGACGAACAATCACGGATAACTTTTTTGAATGAGCAGGCAGCTGAGATATTTGGGATGCCTCAGGATGTATTGTTATATCGAAAGTATGAGACGCTGCTATCTGCGGAAAAGCAAATGAACGCAGTTTTGTCGGGCAAGCAGCTTGTTAGTGTATCGAACTATTTTAATTCAAGACATATCATCGGCAACTTCTCTCCACTGTACCAGAGCGGTCAGGTTGTTGGTAGTGTTCATCTGTTTTATTTGCAGGAACACCTGGAAGAGGCTGTGCGTGAGTTAAAATTCGTGCGTAATTTGAATGAGGATTTGCAAGCGATTTACACGTCTGCTAATGAACAAATTGTGGTCGTGAATGAGCACGGTGTAGTGATTCGGTTATCCGGAACGTTTTCGCGTGAATTCTGGCTTGTGCATGGACCGGAAGCCGTCATAGGTCAGTCCATATATGAATTGGGGCAACAGGGGATTTTTCCGACAGATATTGTGACGAACTGCTGCCGACAAAAGCAAAAAGTCATGCATGTGCAGACGATGAAGAGCGGGCGCAAAATCTGGGCGGTAGGGGTGCCGGTCTGGCAGCGGAAACGGATTGAAAAAGTGGTCATTGTCCTGCGAGATATTACAGAATTAAATGAATATCAGATGGAACATGCCGATGATTTTGGACCAGAAAATGAAAAGCAACCAATGAAGTCGTTGATCTATCGTTCAAAAGCGATGGAGACCATTGTGGATCAGGTGAAGATGATTGCGGAGGTAAACTCCACTGTCCTCTTGCTTGGAGAGTCCGGGGTCGGTAAAGAAGTATTTGCGCAGACCATTCATGATCACAGTTTGCGCCGGGACAAGCCATTTATTCGTGTGAACTGCGGGGCGATCCCAGAGAATTTGATTGAAAGCGAGTTTTTCGGATATGAAAGTGGAGCGTTTACTGGAGCTGATCGGAAGGGGCGAGCCGGTCTGTTTGAAGCAGCGCACGAAGGAACGATTTTTCTCGATGAAGTAGCGGAGTTACCCATGAATTTGCAGGTGAAGCTGCTACGGGTGCTTCAGGAGAAAGAAGTGCGTCGTGTCGGTGGAACACACAGTATTCCAGTCGACGTGCGAGTTATCGCTGCCACAAATAAAGACTTAAAGCAGAAAGTACGGGAGCAGACCTTTCGAGAGGATCTATATTATCGATTGCATGTAATTCCGGTGCGTATTCCGCCCTTGCGTGAGCGAGCGATTGATATTATTCCGCTATCGCTTTATTTTCTGGAACAGTTCAGTACGATGTATGGCAAGGAAAAGCAGTTGTCGCGGCAGGCGGTAGAAGTGCTAGAAACATACCAATGGCCGGGAAATGTACGAGAGTTGCAAAATGTAATCGAGCGTCTCGTTGTCACAACACGTGGCCTTTTCGTTGAAGAAAAAGATGCGCTTGCTACTTTGTACGGAGAAACCGATGAGGAGCAGACGATAGAACCGATGATCATGCATATTAGGCCATTAAAAGATGCGCTTGAACAGGTGGAAAATGAGCTGCTGTCCCTGGCGCTCCGAAAATATGAAACAGCATCCGATGCTGCACGGGTACTTGGGGTCAGTGAGGCCACGATGAGTCGTAAAATTAAAAAATATTTTCCATTTGGAAGGGAGTGAGCGGATGTTTGCACTGGCAGAGACGCGATTTTCATTTGTGGGGGACGAATATATATATGCAGAAATCTCGCGGGAGATGGATGTGGCAAGCGCATTTAAGGCGCTTGCTGTTGCGAGAGCTCTTCAGGAGAATAAAATTCCTGGTATTCTGGAGATTTGCCCTGCTAATGCATCGTATTTAGTCCGGTACAATCCAGATGTGATTGCTCCCTGGGAGTTGATGGATTATATAAAAGAGATTGATTTGAAAAACAACAAGCTACAGGAGATGATACTTCCAACTCGGATTCTGGAGATCCCAACATGGTATAACGATCCGATCACGAGAGAATACGCACAACGCTTTCGTGAGCGTAATTTGAATGAATGTATTTCTGACTTTGATTTCGTAGTAGAGAAGACGCGCTCTGCGGATGGAGATGCCTTTATCGCGAGACATTGCAGTACCCCGTATTTAATTACGATGACGGGATATATCCTCGGAACAGCATGGGAATTTCCATTGACTGCGGAACCGGCATCGGTCATCGAAGTGCCGAAATACGTAAGTCCGCGCACGACGACTCCGAAGCAAGCAGTAGGGATTGGTGGCGGGTTTACGGTTGTATATCCAGTGGAGAGCCCGGGCAGTTATCAGTTGATCGGAATGACCCCGGTTCCGGTATATCATCCAGAACAGCAGCTAGCTGAGTTCGCAGATACGTTCTTTCTTGCTCGTGAGGGAGAGGTCTGGGTACACCGCGCCATAGATGAACGGGAATATGATCAGATTGCCCAAGAAGTAGCGGCAGGAACATACACATATCGAGGCAAGCAAATTGAGCTGTCTTTTCAGCAGTATGCACAGGAAGGCAAGGCGTATATGGACTCGATTATGAAGGAGCTGTACGTATGATCGAGTTTATTACGTCGGGGGTGTATACGACTGTACAAGATTTGGGGAGGAGTGGATTTTATCATCTCGGGGTACCGCCTTCTGGAGCTGCGGACCGCTACTCTTTTCAGATTGGTAACATGCTTGTTGGCAATCCTGTGTCTTATGCGGGGCTTGAATTTAGGATGCTTGGTCCTACGCTACTATTTCACAAGCGAGCGATCATCGCTATTGTCGGTGCGCCAGTCGATTGTTTTGTGAATGGGATATCTGTTCCGATGTGGCAGAGCTTAGAAGTAAAAGCGGGTGATCAAGTATCGTTTTCGTTTGCACAGCAGGGAGTTTGTACGTATATGTGTATAGCAGGCGGAATCCAGCTATCAGAAACGCTTCATAGTCGATCAACGTATATGGTGAATAAAAATGAAAAGTTTGGTGGCTATAAGGCAGTAGCAGGTGGAACTTTACAGTTTGGCGAGTCCGCAGAAGGACTGGGCTTTTATGTGGAGAAGAGCATTCCAGAGAAGTATTGGCCTTCTTTTGAGAAAGAACAGCACATTAATATGGTAATGGGCCTCGGTGTATATCGAATTAGTGATGAAGGAGTTCGGAACTTTCTAGATGCGGAATGGGAAGTGGGGACGGAATCAAGCCGTGTCGCCTATCGCTTGCAAGGGGGGCCTGTACCGTTTGAGGATAGTCCCCCTTCATTTGGAGCCGGGAGTCGATCATCTAATATTGTGGATATTGCATATCCGGTTGGGGTTATTATTGTGCCGAATCCAGAGGAGATCATTATTATGATGAACGATGCAACAACAGGTGGCGGGTTTGTTACCATCGGTGCCGTAATCAGCTCGGACCTTGATCTACTAAATCAATGTCGACCGCAGACGAAGGTACGGTTTTGTGCCGTAACGTTGGAGCAATCGCTTATGCTTCGGCGCGAGAAGCAGCAGCGATTGGCTGCGGTAGCAAAGTATCTGGAAGTAGTCATATAACAAATGCCAAAAGCACAGGAGAAACACGATCCCTGTGCTTTTTCTATGAACTTTATGAATTATGGCAGAGTTAAAATGATTTTTCCGGTATTTTTATTTTGTTCCATATGAGCGTGAGCTTCATTTACCTGTGTCCAGTCCCAGGTAGAATCAATCACCGGGACAAGACGTCCATCTTGAAAACGCGGCAGGGCAAACTCACAAAATTCTTGAGTGAGAGCGAGTTTTTTCTCCACGGGCTGGGAACGAAGCGCCGTTCCGATAACCTGTAAGCGGCGGCTGAGAAGCAGACCAAGGTTGATTGCCCCCGCTTTTGCTCCACCCATCGTGCCGATGATCACAAGTCTGCCGTCTACGGCCAGTGATTTAATGTTTTGCTCCCAATATGACGCGCCGATGAAGTCGAGAATGATGTTGACGCCTTTTCCATCGGTTGCTTCTTTTACGGCATCAAGGAAAGGACCGTCTTTATAATTGATCAGTGTCGAAGCGCCAAGTTTCCGGCAGGTAGCAAGCTTCTCTTCACTGCCTGCTGTTACGATTGCGGTTGCTCCTGCTTCGCGTACAAGTTGAATGGCTGCTGTCCCGACACCGCTTGCCCCAGCGTGAATGAGTACATTGTATCCAGGCTGAAGTCCACCAAGCCAGAATAGATTCAGGTACGCGGTCAGGAATACTTCCGGGATGGCTGCTGCTTCTGCAAAACTGAATGAATCGGGAATCGGAATTGCCATGCCTGCGGGAATCACTGTTTTTTCAGCGTATCCACCACCTGGCAGCAATGCGCAGACGCGATCACCTGGTTTATGGTTCACTACATTACGTCCGACTGCCTCGATCACCCCTGCCATCTCAAGGCCGATAATCTCTGAGGCGCCTTTTGGCGGTGGATATAGACCGCGTTTTTGTAAGAGATCGGCTCGATTTAAGGCCGTTGCTTTGACTTGAACTAGAATTTCATCATCGCCTACTGTTGGATCGGGTGTTTCTCCAATGTACAGATGTCGGGTTTCTTTTTCTACAAGTATAGCTTTCATGATAATCCTCCTAACGTGACAGATGAAAAATTAGAAGCCTGTCTGTATATATGGTATCGTACATATATGATAAAAGGAAAGGACGAGAGTATATGAATCAATCAAAACAATCTTTAAGCAAGCAGACGGCCATCTCACATGAAGAAATGGAAGCACGGATGCAGGAAGTACAGGCATTAGACTCCAAAGAGCGTGAACGATACAGTATGGTGAAAGATACATACACGGGTGAACATTATGTGCGCTATATACAGCATCATCTTAACCTGATGGAGGGTGGGGTGGAGGAAGTGTACGATTATCTTCTGCCCGTTGATACGGATGATGTGCTGTCGATTGTGCTTGGGGAACAGGAATATGATTATCCGAAGCAGTGGGAGCGCTCGTATTTGCGTGGCAGTCATATAGATGCGTATATCTGGTTCGATCCATCTACACTTGAAAGAGAGGAAGATGAGGAACAGGTGGCGCAGGAGTTGAGTGATATGCTGGATGGATTCCGTGTGCAGGGGAAGTTCGATGATGATGCGATTCGGGAGCTGTTTAAGCGGATTGATGAGAGGTTGGATCATGAGTGAGGACATGAGTAGCAAAAGATTTGTTTGATGGATGGATCTGTCCAAAGTGTAGTGGAGGAGCGGAGAAGGAAGCCGCCTGTCACTTCGGTACGCTTTGCAGGGAAGTGGATCAGGGCCGCTCCAGGGTTCAGGCACACTCGCCCATAAAAGGGCAGGATGTTAGGTCATGGAAGGATTATGGGCAAAAGCCCGTGCGCCCCAAACCCTTCCGCTAGGTAGCGCGTACAGGCGTTCCGTGGCGACTTCCTTCTCCGCTCCTGCCCATACTTGGGCAGGTCGATGATCAAGCGCAATTCTTTTGTTGCTTCGCCCCGCTGATTGTTTTTATTTTTTGATCCAACTTTGTTTGGGAGGAGAGAAGAGAGAAGTAAGAGAGCGCCTGTACGCTTATCTCCCAGCGGAAGGAGAACGGCGAACGTGCCTTTGCCCGCAATACCTCAGTGAAGAAACATCGTGGGTCCTCTTTTGCGGGCGAGTTCGCCGGGCTCCTGGAGCGGACAGTCTAGACTTCTCTGCCAAGCGTACCGAAGCGAACGGCTTCTCTCTTCTCTACTTCCATCACTAAGCCTTGTCGATTCCCAAAAAACAAAAAGAAGAGCGGTCCTGTGTCGGGACCGCTCTCTTTGCTGTGTGTATATGAGGATGGATTAAAAATTAAACGTTAGCTTTTTCTTCTGTTGCGATTTGACGAAGTACAGTTTGCAGGATACCGCCGTTACGGTAGTATTCTACATCGACTACGCTGTCGAGACGAACGATTGCGTCGAACTCGAAAGAAGTACCGTCTGTACGTGTTGCTGTAACTTTGAATGTTTGACCTGGTTTTACATCGTTGCTCAGGCCAAAGATATCAAATGTTTCAGTACCTGTCAGGCCGAGTGATTCTGGGTTTGTGCCTTCAGCGAACTGAAGTGGAAGAACACCCATACCTACGAGGTTGCTGCGGTGGATACGCTCGAAGCTTTCAGCGATAACCGCTTTAACGCCAAGGAGGAATGTACCTTTTGCTGCCCAGTCACGTGAGCTACCAGTACCGTATTCTTTACCCGCGATAACAACGAGGGAAGTGCCAGCTTCTTGATATTTCATAGAAGCATCGTAGATCGGCATAACTTCGCCAGTTGGCAGGTATGTTGTTACGCCGCCTTCTGTGCCCGGTGCCATTTTGTTGCGGATACGGATGTTTGCAAACGTACCGCGCATCATAACTTCATGGTTACCACGACGGGAACCGTATGAGTTGAAGTCTTTGCGTTCTACGCCATTCTCGCCAAGGTATACGCCTGCCGGGCTAGCCGGTGCGATGTTACCTGCTGGAGAGATGTGGTCAGTTGTAACGGAATCACCAAGGAATGCGAGAGCTTTCGCACCCACGATTTCTTCAATGCTGCCAGCTTCGTTGCCAAGGCCAGAGAAGAACGGTGGATGTTGGATGTAAGTAGACTTGTCATCCCACTCATACAGCTGTCCTTCTGGGAATTCGATTGCGTTCCAGCGTGGGTTCGCTGTGAATACGTTGCCGTACTCTTCTTCGAACATTTGCGCTTGAACTGCTTGTGCAACAGCTTCTTTGATTTCTGCATTTGTTGGCCAGATGTCTTTGAGATATACTGGTTGACCATCTTTTCCTGTACCGATTGGGTCTTTGGAAAGATCGATGTCAACTGTACCTGCAAGTGCATATGCCACAACAAGCGGCGGAGAAGCCAGGTAGTTAGCTTTTACTTGTGCGTGTACACGGCCTTCGAAGTTACGGTTACCGGACAGTACAGATGCAACAGTCATATCGTTGTCTGCAATTGCCTGGCTAACTTCTTCTGGAAGCGGACCGCTGTTACCGATACAAGTTGCACAACCGTAACCAGCGATATGGAAGCCAAGAGCTTCAAACGGCTGAATCAGACCTGCTTTTTCCAGGTATTGTTTTACAACACGGGAACCAGGAGTGAGGCTGGATTTTACGTATTCCGGTTTCACAAGGCCTTTTTCTACGGCTTTTTTCGCTACGAGACCTGCGCCCAGCATAACGCTCGGGTTGGAAGTGTTCGTACAGCTAGTGATTGCCGCGATCACAACAGCACCTGTGCCGAGTTCGGATTTCTTACCGTTTTTATGAGAAAGTGCTACTTTCTGTGCGATTTGTTCGTCGCTCAGACCGAAGCCGCCTTTTTCGATTGGAGTGCGGATTGCATCGTTGAAGGCACCTTTCATTGCAGTCAGTTCGATACGGTCTTGTGGACGCTTCGGACCTGCAAGTGTTGGAACAACTGTGCTCATGTCGAGTTCAAGCGTTTCAGAGAATACTGGATCAACAGTATCATCTGTACGGAACAGACCTTGTTCTTGGTAGTATGCTTCAACAAGAGCTACTTGCTCTTCGCTGCGACCTGTTGCACGCAGGAAGTTAAGAGTTTCTTCGTCAACTGGGAAGAAGCCCATTGTTGCGCCGTATTCAGGAGCCATGTTGGCAACTGTTGCACGGTCTGCCAGAGTGATGTTGCCAAGGCCTGGGCCGTAGAACTCAACGAATTTACCAACAACGCCCTTCTTACGGAGGATGTTAACGATTGTGAGTGCCAGGTCAGTTGCTGTAGCACCTTCTGCCAGTGTGCCAGTCAGTTTGAAACCAACAACTTCAGGAGTTACGAAGTAAAGCGGCTGTCCGAGCATACCTGCTTCTGCTTCGATACCACCAACGCCCCAGCCTACTACGCCAAGACCGTTGATCATTGTTGTATGAGAATCCGTACCTACGAGAGAATCCGGGAATACTTGTACTTCACCGTCTACTTCTTTTGTAGCTGCTACTGATGCAAGGTACTCAAGGTTAACTTGGTGAACGATACCTGTTGCTGGTGGAACAGCACGGAAGTTGTTGAATGCTGTTTGTGCCCAGCGCAGGAAGCGATAACGCTCAGCGTTGCGTTCAAATTCAAGTTTCATGTTGTTTTCAAGCGCATCCGGGTTACCGAAGTCGTCAACCATTACAGAGTGGTCGATTACGAGGTCAACCGGTACGAGCGGGTTGATACGCTCTGGGTTGCCGCCCATTTCTTTCATTGCAAGACGCATAGCAGCGAGGTCAACAACCGCTGGTACACCAGTGAAGTCTTGCAGTACGATACGAGCAGGTGTGAAAGGAACTTCCTGATTCGCATCGCGCTCTTCAGTCCATGTAGCGAGCTTTTTCACGTGATCTTCTGTAACAGCTACGCCATCGAATTGGCGAACTGCTGCTTCAAGCAATACTTTAATGGAGAAAGGCAGTTTAGAAATTGGACCAAGTCCTTTTTCTTCGAGAGCCTTAAGAGAATAGTACGCGTACGATTTGTCGCCGACTTGCAGCGTAGAATGTACACCGTAAGTGTCTTGTTTAGCCAAGTAAATTCCCTCCCGTACAAATGTATTAGTTTCATTGGATGAAACTCTGTTTCTGTTTCCACAACACATTATACTGCTTTTTTACCCGTACGTACACTAGTAAAATCAATTTTTTTTGGTGAGGGTATCATTTACGGATGAATCTCACATAAGGTATAATGAACAATACTGCAACAGGGTTTCGTTCTGCGAAACTCTATTCAACCAGGAAGGTGAGCGGGATGGAAACAACAGATGCGAAGATGACCGTGCGTGCCGTAGACCGTGCGCTTGATATTCTTCTTTGTTTTATTGATGAACAGGAACTGACGCTGACAGAGATTGCACAGCGGGTCAGTCTGAATAAAAGTACCGTATATCGCCTGCTTGGATCGCTTGAAGGTCGGGGATTTCTAACACGTGATACAGTGACGGAGAAATACCATCTCGGCTTCCGTGTTTGGCAGCTGTCCGCGAATTATCCGCAGCAGGGAGACATTGGGACGGTACTACTTCCGGAGATGACACGTCTGCGCGATGAGATCGGGGAGACGATCAGCTTATATGTACGCAATGAGCAGGAGCGGGTACGTATTCAGGCTGTGGAGAGCCGAGAGACGATCCGTCGTGTTGCGCCGATCGGGGCGCATATGCCACTTGCGGTGGGTGCATCAAGCAAAGTATTGGTTGCTTATGCGCCGCCGGATGCCCAGTTGCGCGTATTGAATGATCCGGCCTGGCCAAAGGCGGTCGATAAAGGCAGCTATATGGATCAGCTTCAGGAAATTCGCCGCAATGGTTATGCGACCAGTTCGGAGGAGCGGGAAGAGGGAGCGGCGGCTGTATCCGTCCCGCTGTTTAATGTGCGCGGTGAGATGGTGGCAGCCCTATCGGTATCCGGGCCTTCGAATCGGCTTACATCAGAGAAGATGAAGCAGAATGCCCCTCTTGTAATGGAAGCAGCCCAGCGGATGGGAAACATGTTACAATAGAAAAAAAAGCAGAAAGAGAGATGGGAAGAACATCATGTGGCTTGCAGCAGCGATGACAACTGCGTTTTGCTTTGGGGCAAATAACACGATTTTTAAGTGGAGCACATTGCGGCGGCTATCGAAAGTAAACATCCAGTTTTTCTTTTATTTTGTCGCGTTTTTGCTGACACTGGCGTATGGTTTGCGTGAGGGAGCGTTTCATACGAATTGGCTTTCCGTTATATTGGGTACGCTGATCGGTATTCTGAATGCTAATGGGAATATTCAAATGGCGCGTGCTTTTGAGAAAGGACCAGCTAGCCTGACATCGCCGATTATTGCAGCCAATGCGATTCTGCCGGTTCTGGCAGCGGGACTGATCTTTAATGAACAGATTCCTTTTCTGCACTGGCTCGGGGTTTTTTGCATGATGGGTTCTGTGATCGTTATTCAGTACACACCGGGAAACAAAGGAGGTACACAATACGGTCCATGGATTGTCCGGATTTTACTGGCATTTGTGTCCTTTGGCTTGCTTGGAATTCTTATGAAAGGCTCATCTTCATTACACATTCACTCGTTGGACATGCTCGTATCGATGTACGGAGGAGGAAGTGTATTCCTGCTTTTCTTGCTCGGGCGTGAAAAGATTCAGCGCAAAGAGGTGCAAATAGGAGCGGTTGTTGGAGTTCTAAGTGTAATCGGGTATAGCTGTTACTTTTATGCCTTGCAGACTGGAACGGCTAGTATTGTGTTTCCTGTAGTAAGTCTGAACTGCCTGGTCGTCATTTTGACGGGCTGTTATTTGTTCAAAGAACGCCTTAAGTTATATCAAATATGCGGCATATGTACTGCTTTGTTAGGACTTGTCCTAACGAAAATATAGGAAAAAACGGCCTCTCTTTATAAAAAAAAGGGTGGCTTTTATTTTACAAGGGATAGTAATTTTGTGTTACAATTTGGGAGGAGAAGAGTAAAGGAAGAAATCAAAAGGTGGTTTTGGACGTGAAAAAACTGCATATCAGCTCGGTTAAACCGGGGGATAAGATTGCAAAAACGATTTATTCTGAAACCGGACATGTACTGCTCGGTGCTGGTCTGGAATTAACCGACCGTTACATTAACCGCCTTGAGCAAATGGGAATTGATACCGTATACATAGAAGATAAACATACAACCGATATCATTCCAGAGGATATCATTAGTGATACGACACGACGTCAAGCTATTCAGACTGTTCATAAAACGATGACTAGTCTGCTTGATCAGCCGCAGGTGAAAGGTCGAATGAGTGTCCCGGATATGGGGAAAACCTTTCGGGACGTATTCGGGAGCATTATGGGGGATTTAAGCGGTCGCAAGGATGTTCTCGTCAATCTAGCAAACCTCCATACATTAGACGCTTATTTGTTCCACCATTCTGTTAACGTAGCCGTTCTTGCTGGGATTATCGGTCTAGCTAAAGGATATAATCAGAACCAGATGCTAGATCTCGGGGTAGGAGCCCTTCTGTTCGATATTGGAATGTCGCAGCTTCCAAAAGAGCTGTGGAACAAGCGAGGGGCACTGACAGACGAAGAGCGTTCCAGAATTGAAAATCATACAGAAGATGGATTTAATATTTTACGTTATCAGTACGATGTATCCTTGCTGTCTGCTCACTGTGCATTGCAGCATCATGAACGCTATAACGGATCAGGGTATCCACGCCAGCTTCGGGAGCAACAAATTCACGAATACGCACAAATTGTTGGGATTGCCGATGTGTATGACGCACTCACATCGCACCGTTCCTATCGCCAGCACTACACGCCGAATGAAGCAACGGAATATTTGTTTGCGGCAGGGAATTCATTGTTTGATATCGAACTGGTAAAGCTGTTTGTCAAGCATATTGCCGTTTACCCGATTGCATCGGTTGTTGTATTGAATACAGGGCAGGTCGGGGTCGTATCCAGCGTAGATCCGCGTTCGGTTCATCGTCCCGTTGTTCGGATTACGAAGGAGCGGGATGGTAGCGAGGTTGCATCGCCATATGAGATTGACCTGCGCAATGAGACGAATCTTGTGATAACCCGCACGTTATAATTTGGTGGTTGACTGTTTTTTGATAATGATTAATAATTAGAAAAAATAAAAAGAAAAGCTTCTTATCAAGAGAAGGCTGAGGGACTGGCCCAATGACGCCCGGCAACCGGTATAGATATACACGGTGCCAAATCCAGCAGGAATATAATTCCTGGGAGATAAGGAATGCGATTGCCTTGTATGTATAGAGACAAAAAGCCTTCCTTTGCCGAGGAGGCTTTTTTTATTTGCCGAAAAAAGGGGATGAGACGGATGAAAGAAACAACCACGCCAGCCAAGCTGGCATTAGAAGCAAGACTTGCCGAGAAAATTCTGGTCATTGATGGAGCGATGGGTACGATGCTCCAGCAGGCAAATCTCGGTCCGGATGACTTCGGAGGCGAAGCGTATGATGGATGTAATGAACTGCTGAACGTAACCCGCCCGGATGTGATTCGTTCCATCCATGAGAAGTATCTCGAAGCGGGTGCAGATATTATTGAGACGAATACGTTCGGTGGCGCATCTGTTGTGCTGGCCGAATATGAGGTGCAGGACCGCGCCCGTGAGATTAACCTGGCCGCCGCTCGCCTGGCAAAAGAAGCAGTAGATGCATATTCGACACCAGACTGGCCGCGTTATGTGGCTGGAGCGATCGGTCCCACGACGAAAACATTGTCTGTAACAGGCGGCATTACATTTGAAGAACTGATCGATTCTTACTACGAACAGGTGCTGGCGCTTATTGAAGGGGGCGTCGATGTTCTGTTGCTGGAAACGGCGCAGGATACATTAAATGTAAAAGCAGGTGGGGTTGCCATTCAGAAAGCGTTTGACACACTAGATCGTCGCCTTCCGGTGATGATTTCTGGAACAATTGAGCCGATGGGGACTACGCTTGCTGGTCAGAATATTGAGGCGTTTTATATTTCACTTACCCATTTGAAGCCGATTTCGGTCGGTCTAAACTGTGCGACAGGCCCGGAATTCATGCGCGATCATATTCGTACGTTGTCTGGCATGGCTGACTGTACGGTGAGTTGTTATCCGAATGCAGGGCTACCGGATGAAGACGGTAATTATCATGAATCACCACAGACACTCGCTACGAAGCTGGCTGGATTTGCGGAGCAAGGCTGGATTAACGTTACTGGCGGTTGTTGTGGTACGACACCGGATCACATTCGGGCGATTGCGGATGTAATGAAGCAGTATGAACCACGTAAGCCGGGTGGAATCGACACGCATGTAGTATCCGGTATTGAACCTGTATATCTGGACCCGGATAGCCGCCCGCTGTTTGTCGGAGAGCGGACGAATGTTATCGGGTCCAAAAAGTTCCGTGATCTGATCAAAGAAGGCAAATATGAGGAAGCATCGGAAATCGCCCGTGCCCAGGTAAAGCGAGGGGCGCATGTGATTGACATTTGTCTGGCGGACCCGGACCGTGATGAAGCAAGTGATATGGAGGCGTTTCTTCAGTTTGTCGTCCGCAAGGTCAAGGTGCCATTGATGATCGATTCTACAGATCCGAATGTCATTGCGCTGGCCCTGAAGTATTCGCAGGGCAAGGCGATCATTAACTCGATTAATCTTGAGGATGGTGAAGAGCGGTTCGATGAAGTGGCGCCGCTGTTGACGAAGTTCGGTGGTGCAGTTGTAGTCGGAACGATTGATGAAGAAGGAATGGCGGTAACACGGGAGCGCAAGCTGGAAGTGGCTGCGCGGTCGTATGATCTGCTTGTAAATAAATACGGATTGAATCCGCGTGATTTAATTTTTGATCCGCTTGTATTCCCGGTTGGCACCGGAGATGAGGCGTATATTGGATCGGCGAAAGAAACAGTAGAAGGCATTCGACTCATTAAAGAAAAATTCCCGGAATGCCAGACGATTCTCGGTGTCAGCAACGTGTCATTCGGTCTGCCACCAGCGGGTCGGGAAGTGCTAAATGCAGTGTATTTGTATCACTGCACAAAAGCAGGGCTCGATTACGCCATCGTTAATACCGAGAAGTTACAGCGTTTCGCTTCGATTTCGGACGAGGAGCGCACGATGGCAGAAGAGTTGCTGTTTGACACAACCGATGAGACGCTGGCGTCATTCACAGCCTTCTATCGTGAGAAGAAAGTAGAGGCGAATGTTGAAGTATCTAATCTGACGTTAGAAGAGCGTCTGGCCCGTTATGTTGTAGAAGGAACAAAAGAGGGGTTAGTTCCAGACTTAGAAGAAGCACGCAACAAGTATAAGCCGCTCGAAATTATTAACGGGCCACTCATGACGGGCATGGACGAAGTAGGTCGCCTGTTCAACGATAACCAGTTGATTGTAGCCGAAGTATTGCAGAGTGCAGAAGTCATGAAGGCGGCGGTGGCGCATCTCGAACCTTATATGGAAAAAACAGAATCCGCCGCGAAAGGTACCGTCATGCTGGCAACGGTGAAAGGTGATGTACATGATATCGGCAAAAACCTTGTCGAGATCATTCTGGGCAACAATGGCTATGACATCATTAACTTGGGCATCAAAGTTACACCGGAACAGATTATCCAGGCGTGCCGTGAATCGAAGCCAGATATGATCGGCCTGTCCGGTTTGCTTGTCAAATCAGCTCAGCAGATGGTTACAACCGCTCAGGACTTAAAAGAAGCAGGCATTGATGCCCCGATTCTTGTCGGGGGTGCGGCGCTGACCCGCAAGTTCACAGATACCCGCATTGCACCGCAGTATGATGGGCTTGTACTATATGCGAAGGACGCGATGTATGGGCTTGATCTAGCTAATAAATTGGCCAATCCAAAAGAACGTGCTGCTCTAGAAGCAGCACATGAGGAAGCGCTGGCTGCTTGGGCTGTACCAGAAAATGCAGCGGTAGAAGTAAAAGCAGCCGAGTTTGTGCCGACTCGTTCGAATGTAGGTTCATCAACGCCGGTCTATTTGGCACCGGATACGGACCGTCATGTTTTGCGTGACTACCCGCTTACACATCTGCAGCCGTATATCAACTGGCGTATGCTAATTGGCAAGCATCTTGGTGTGCGTGGCAATGTCGACAAGCTGCTCGAAGAAGGGGACCCGAAAACAACGGAGCTGAAAGCAGTGCTTGATGAGCTGTTGGCAGAAGCAAAACAGACCGGACTTCTTAAAGTGCAGGCGATGTATCGTTTCTTCCCAGCTCAGGGGGATGGCAATAAAGTGTATGTCTATGATCCAGCTGACCACAGCCGCATCATTCAGACATTTGAATTCCCGCGCCAGACGAAAGATCCATACCTTTGCCTGGCTGATTTCTTGAAGCCCGTTGAAAGCGGGGAGATGGATTATGTGGCATTCCTTGTCGTAACAGCGGGCGAAGGTGTGCGTGAGAAAGCGGAAGAATGGAAAGAAAAAGGCGATTATTTGCGTTCCCATGCCTTGCAGGCGCTGGCATTAGAGTTGGCGGAGGCATTTGCTGAGCGTGCGCATCATATTATTCGTGATACATGGGGCTTTCCAGACCGGGCGGAGATGACCATGCTTGAACGTTTTGGTGCACGCTATCAGGGGATTCGCGTCTCATTCGGCTACCCAGCTTGCCCGGATTTAGAAGACCAGAAGAAACTGTTTGCACTTATGCACCCGGAAGATATCGGGGTTATTCTGACAGAAGGGTGCATGATGGAGCCGGAAGCATCTGTATCAGCGATGGTATTCTCTCATCCAGAAGCACGCTATTTCAATGCGGAGTAGCAGGGGAAAGGAGATAGAGAAATGGCAAAAGAGAACCTCAAACAATATCTGCAAGACCATCTACTGATTGGAGACGGAGCCATGGCCACATGGCTCTACCGTCTTGGCGTGCCGATAGGAGTCTGTTATGAAGAACTGACGCTGTCTAATCCAGAGTTGATTGGAAGTGTGCACCGTTCGTATTATGACGCCGGCGCACGGTTTATTCAGACAAACACATACGGCGCACACCGTGATTCGCTTGCCCGCCATGGGCTTGGGCATAAGGTGACCCGTATTAATCGTAAGGCGGCACAGTTAGCACGGGAATCTGTGGGAGAGGATGCGTACATCGCGGGTGGCATTGGCTCCATCAATGGGGGCCGCGTGCGTGATACGAATATTCAGCCGTATGCCGAGCAGTTCGAGGAACAGACAGAGGCGCTCCTGCTTGGTGGGGTTGACGCAATTCTACTGGAGACGTTCCTTGACCTGGATGAGCTGCTGCTGGCACTGAATGTAATCCGCCCGATGACGGACCTGCCGATTATTGCTCAGCTTGCCACAATTGAAGTAGGCCGCACGCGTGATGGTTTTACATTGAGCCAGGCATTTGCCGAGATGAAAAAGGCGGGAGCCGATATCGTCGGTCTGAATTGCCGTCTCGGTCCGGCAGAAGCGCTCCGATCGATTGAGCAGACGATTATCCCGGATGATACGCCGTTTTCCGTGTTTCCGAATGCGGGTCGTCTGGCCATCTCGGATGGGGAATATTCATACGCATCTGTGCCGCAGTACTTCGGAGATAGTGCGCTTCGCTTCCGTACGCAGGGTGCACGCCTGATCGGTGGCTGCTGTGGAACGACACCGGAGCATATCCGTATGATGGCACAAGTACTGGCAGAGCGTGAGCCACTGCCGCGTGTCAATCCAGTGCGTGAGGCAGAGGAAGCATTCGTTCCGATTGAGATCGGATCGCCGTCGGTTCGTCCACCGAGCATTGTGGATACGGTAAAGGAACGTCATACGATTATTGTCGAATTAGACCCGCCACGTGATCTCGATACAGAGCGGTTCTTAGCCGGAACCGCTGCCTTGCAGGATGCGGGTGCGGATGCGGTCACATTGGCAGATAATTCGCTGGCGACGACGCGCATGAGTAATCTGGCGCTCGGGGCCATGATGAAATCGAAGCTCGGGGCGGAGCCGTTGCTGCACATCGCCTGCCGTGACCGTAATCTGATCGGCCAGCAGTCGCACTTGATGGGCATGCATGCGCTCGGCATTCACCAGGCACTCGTTATTACGGGCGACCCGGCTCGTTTCGGTGATTTGCCAGGGGCAAGTTCCGTGTTTGACGTTTCTTCGTTTGACTTGATCCGCATGATCAAGCAGTTGAATGAAGGATTTACGTTCTCCGGTAAGCCGCTGAAGCAGCGGGCAAACTTCGTCGTGGGGGCTGCATTCAACCCGCATGTGCGCCAGTTCGATGCGGCGCTGCGTCGTTTGGAGAAGAAAATCGAAGCGGGTGCGGATTATATTATGACGCAGCCGGTGTATGATGTGGAGATGATTGAGCGGATTCATGAGGGGGCAAAGCATCTTGATGTGCCGATTTTTATCGGCATTATGCCGCTCACCGGATCACGCAACGCCGAGTTCTTGCATAATGAGGTACCGGGTATTCGGTTGTCTGACGAGGCACGGGAGCGGATGCGGAAGTTTGAATCAGGTCCAGAGGCACGCGCAGAAGGTGTGGCGATTGCACGGGAGTTGACGGATGCGGCGATGGCGTATTTCAATGGTATTTATTTGATTACGCCGTTCTTCTATTATGAGATGACGGCGGAGTTGACACGGTATATTCGCCAGAAGTCATCGGTTGTCTTGTAAAGCATAGGTAAAGGGTATGGACCGTCTTGGGAGAGGCGGTCTTTTTTGATCCAGTTCTTTACAGGATTTGAGAAGTTGATAGTTTATTTATAGACCGAACGTTCAGTTTAGACGAGAATCCAGCCTCTACATGAAGCTGGATTCTCGTCTACTATATGGGGATTAGTTCCACTCTGTATGCGCTAGCTCTTTCAGATAGGCGCAGATCGTCAGTAGCCCTTTATCAAAATTCTCAAGATGGAAATGCTCGTTCGGCGCATGGAAGTTCTCACCCGGCAGACCGAAACCCATCAGGACGACCGGAACAGCAAGTAGACGACCAAAGCCTTCCACAATGGGAATCGAGCCACCCATCCGGGTCAGGGCGGGCTTGACTTCATACGCTTTCTCATACGCGGTCATCGCCGCCTGAATCACCGGATGATCGTACGGCATCTGGAATGGGCGGCCTTTATCCGTCCGGGTTACCGTGACGCGAACGCCTGGCGGTGTATGGGCGTGAATGTGCGCTTCCACAGCATTAAGAATGTCATCCGGTTCCTGGTCGGCAACCAGTCGGCAGGAAAGCTTGGCGTGTGCTTCAGCGGGTAGGACGGTTTTAGTGCCTTCACCTTGGAAGCCACCATACAACCCATTTATTTCAAGGGTCGGGCGTGTCCATGTACGCTCAAGGAAGCTATAGCCTGCTTCACCGTACAGTTCGGATACGTTCAGCTCCTGCTTAACGGCTCCCTCATCATAATTCAGTTCCCGATACGCCTGACGTTCTTCCTCAGTCAGCGGTACGACCTTATCATAAAATCCGTCGACTGCTACCCGTCCGTCCGCATTGTGCAGAGAAGCGAGAATAGAGGAGAGGGCGTGCAGTGGATTGGCCACACCCCCACCGTAAATGCCGGAATGCAGGTCGCCCTTTGCGCCATACACATCAATCTGCATCGCGCATAATCCACGCAGACCGTAGCAAATCGCAGGCTTGCCTCGCTCTAGCATCGGGGTATCCGAGATGACCAGCACATCGGCGGCAAGCAGGTCTTTATTTTCTGCTACAAATGGCTCAAGTGTCGGACTGCCCACTTCTTCTTCGCCTTCGATGCAGAACTTGATGTTGACCGGAAGTTTTCCTTCTGTCTGAAGAAGCGCTTCTACAGCTTTAATATGCATGAACACTTGCCCTTTATCATCGGATGCGCCACGCGCGTAAATTTTTTCGTCCCGAATATCCGGCTCAAAAGGTGGGGTTTGCCATAGATGCAGAGGATCGACCGGCTGTACGTCATAGTGCCCGTATACAAGTACGGTTTTATCGCTGTCGGCGTGCAGCCAGTCGGCATATACAATTGGATTACTCGCCGTTGGCATCAGTTTCACATTCTCCAGTCCTGCTGCTTTCAGGGAATCGACTAGCCACTCTGCTGCTCGCTTCATGTCTTCTTTATGCTCAGAGAGCGCACTCACACTTGGGATGCGCAGAAAAGTCTTCATTTCTTCTAGGTGTTCAGCTCGGTGTTCTTTTAGAAATCCTTCATATTTCTCTGTCATGTTATCTAGTCTCCTTTATTTAGGAAATAAGGTTTAGCATTACCTTTGCCAACAATAATAAAACAAGCTCTTTTCTTAATATAGAAGAAACTTTTTTTACATAATGAGGGTTATTATTCTTAATTATCTTTATATGTTAAAATAGGGGAATATCGATATACAAATTTTCATAGGATTTTTTGATGATTTCTCATCAATCTTTAATGTCTATCTTATTTCCAGTGATTATTATAAGAAATAGAGCTCATTGTCAGCTTGATGGACAGGGTTATTCAATAAATCTAAAGAGAGAAAAACTCCAGCATTTGCAAGGAGCGAGGAAAAAATATGAAAAAAATGGGGCTAGTATTATCTGTTTTACTTATCGTATATATGCTTTCTGCTTGTAGTACATTCGATAAGGATGTAGCTGGAACACAGGAAAATTCCGGGGCCCAGAAAAAACATAAGCACCAGCATGAAAATCCGTTTATTCCATCTCATACGTATGAGAAAGGGGACATAGATGCATCTGTTCCTGGGGTTCCTGTTCTTATGTATCATCACATACTAAAGGCAAGTGAAAATAAAAAATTTCGTAAGAATCCAGCTGTAATTACACCTGAAGCTTTTGCTGTCCAAATGAAAATTCTGCATGATAATGGGTACAAGACGATTCAGCTTGATACACTTGAACAATATGTGGATAAAAAAATTAAGCTGCCCGCAAAAACAGTGGTTTTAACCTTTGATGATGGTTATTTGACAAATTTTATGTACGCTTATCCGATACTTAAGCGTTATCAGTATAAAGCAACCATGTTCGTAATCACAGGGTCTATGCAGCAAGATCCGGAAAAGTTCAATCCAGATATGTTAAACCGCGTAAGCTGGTCTGAATTACCTAAGTACAGTGATGTATTTACGTATGAGCCCCATGCGCATCACTTCCACCGTGTACTCGGTAAGGAAAGTTTTATGTTGGCACAGCCACGTGTAGCAGTTAAAAATGATATCCATACCGTTAGCGAATTATTACATGCTCATCACTTTGGTAACCGTTACTTTGCGTATCCATACGGTCAGTATAACCAAAACACGATTAAAATTTTAAAACAAGAAGGCATCCATATGGCCTTTACAACTAGAAAAGGAAGGGTATATCCAGGCAGTCCAAAATTTGAATTGAATCGCATCGGTGTGTTTCCGTATACAAGTCTTAAAGAATTTAAAAAGAGCATCGGTTTAAATGCTTTGTGAAATAGCTGCTCAAATAAAAAAGAAAACAAGTCATCTTAAGTTAGGTGGCTTTTTTCTGTTACCTGTTATATAAGTTGAATTAAATAATTTACATTTTTGTGCACAAGCGATTCACAATCCGACATAAATCTTGATTTATGTGCTGAATAAATGCCTGTACATTGGTACGAATCTCTTTTACAGATTCATAAAACACATTTTCGATGATTGATTTTTTCAGCCATTTCCACAAGCCTTCGATAAGGTTAAGGTTTGGACTATACGGAGGCAAAAAGACAAGGGAGAGACGCTCCGCCTGTTCTTGTAAAAAGGGCTGAATCAATTTTGCATGATGAATACGTGCATTATCCAGAACCATGACAATTTTCCCTGTGGGATACTGTTCAAGTACAAGTTCTAAAAAGGAAAGAAATGTTTGGGCGTCGTACTGTTCACGTTCGATACAGAATACGTTTCCTGTTTCATAGTTCAAGGCTCCAATTAGCTTTACACCCTGATGCTTTCCATACGTTGGAATAAGGCGTTGCTTCCCCCGAAGAAACCAGGTAGAACTAACAGCCTGATAATCCCGGATCATCGCTTCATCTTGGAAAAGAACGTGGTCAATTTCTCCATTCAGAAGTTTTTTTTATCCCCGTAAAGGTTTCACGAAAAGCTTCCTGTTTTTCAGGATCGGCTTTGGCAAGGGTATAAGAAGCTTTTGTATAGCTAAAACCGAGACGTTTCAAAAGTATGGTTACTCCTTTTAGTGTGTAAGAAACTCCATACTCTCGTTCGATCCATTTCCCAATTAGACCTGCGGTCCAGTTATACTCGACAGGGACATCAACATCAATCGGACGTTTCGTTGCGACTACCTCAGCCACCTGTTGTTCTTGTTCTTCCGTTAAACGTTTCGGTGCGCCAGGAGAATGTCTGAGTTCCAGACCAGCCAGCCCGTTTTTTCGATACAGTTTCAAATACGTGCAGATGGTTTGGGGTGTACGCCCAAGAAGCTGTGCAATATCTTTATTTTTCTTTCCACAAAGATGAAGATACACGGTTTGATAGCGTTCGAACATCCGCTTATCCTTCGTGGTGTTCATCGCTTTCCTTGCTTCTTGTATGTCAATCTGCTTCTCATTCATCTTTTTGTCGCCTCTCCATCGTGAAAATCTTGATAGAGGTTTATTTCCACACAAAACATAAAAAACCTTTAATTCAACTTATATAGCTTGTTACACCGCAAACAATTTTCCAAAGGGTGTGAAGGGAGGAAGAAGGGTAACATAGAAGTAAACGGAAATACGGGGCAGAGGCATCAATGGTGGAGTGATTTGAGTTCATCCAGCGAAATCGTAGAATTTACGGGCAGCGCAAATCGCCATATAATAGAAGAGAGGACAAATATGTTGGTATATTCACTGTGAGGTGAGCGTCATGATTGTGAACAAAGTCATTATCGTGGAAGGCAAGACCGACAAGAAACGTCTGGAAAAAATTATTGCAGAACCAGTCGAGATTATCTGCACCAACGGCACATTAAGTAGCTATAAGCTTGAGGAGCTATACAGTGAGGCAGGGGATGCAGAGGTATATATTTTTGTAGATGAGGATTCGTCCGGTCGCAAGCTGCGGGCCCAGCTTCGGCAGGAGTTTCCTTGCGCAAGGCATTTGTATACGCGCAAAAGCTATGCTGAAATTGCACGTACGCCGTACGACTACCTGGCCAAAATTTTACGCGACGCCTATATTGAGATAGATGAGGCGGTGATTCTGTAGGCGCGTATATGTAAAGGAGAAGATTATTAGTCGATGTTAGAACAAATTCAACAGCGTATAAGTCAGCGTTCCGTTAACTTGTTTGGGTTCGCCCCGTTGATGCGGGCGGCTATTATGATACCTCTGATTGAAAAAGACGGCAAATGGCACGTTCTGTTTGAGGTGCGGGCCAGTACGCTTACGCGTCAGCCAGGAGAGATATGCTTCCCTGGGGGCAAGATTGATCCGTCTGATAAAAACGAGAAAGAGGCGGCTATCCGTGAGACATGTGAGGAGCTTGGCATTCAGTCTGACGATATTGAAGTGATCGCCGATCTCGGCGTGCTGATTCCGCCTTACTCTTCTTCCATCTACTCCTTTGTCGGGCGTATCCGGGATGAACGCCGCCTGTCACCTAACAAAGCGGAAGTCGGAGAAGTATTTTATGTGCCGCTTTCGTTTTTTCTGGAGAATGAGCCGCAGGTACACTACATTCAGCTGGCCGTGAAGCCGGATGAAGATTTCCCGTTCGACCTCATTCCGCTCGGCAAAGAGTACAAGTGGCGGACCACTCGCTTGCCTGAATTTTTCTATCAATACAATGGGAAAATTATCTGGGGATTAACGGCGCGGATTGTGCAAGAGTTCATCTCGGTCATCAAGTGAAATTGTGAAAGTACTGTGTCCGATGTGCTGAACTCCTTCTAGAAGTAAAGGCCAAAAAAGCCTTTGCTTTTTTGGTTTTATCGCTGTTTTCACAAGGGTCACAGGCATAGATAACGTGCTTCCTACATATAGCCAAAACACTATACAAAGCAAATGAAACTTGATAACATCTATATGGTGTAAACTAGATAGATGTTATTTTGCATCTACAGTTCTACTGTATTTGTCCCATGTCAGCCCTGAAGCATGATGTAAGGAAGAGGTGTTATTGGCACGAAATCGCCTTTCTTTCCGATGCATTATACTGGTATGATGGGAATGCCATGTCGTGTATGTGAATATGACGTGGAGGCATAGCTACTACTTTTTAAGTATAACGGGGGACTTTTGTATGGGTTATCGTTTACCTTTTGTAACAAGTGTCGCGATCTTCCTGCTGCTTATTGCCGGAGCGCTCGTCGTCGGACTTGATGCCGGATTGGCTTGTTCGGACTGGCCGCTCTGCAACGGGCATATCATTCCACCAATGGAAGGCAAGATTATTATTGAGTACACGCATCGGATGCTATCGACAACGATCGGATTTATAGTTTTGGCCAATGTGTACATGGCATGGCGCCATCGGAAAGAGAGCCCGAAGGCCGCTAAACTGACGTTTGTTTCGCTTATTCTGTTGGGCGTGGTCGCTGTACTGGGCGGTGTGAACGTGCTGCACAAACTTCCGCGGGGTTTTACAGCGATGGATACGAGTGCTGCGATGTTGTTGTTTGCCACGTACGTTACGATTACGGGTATTAACCTGGCACAGCATCGGAGAGAGAATGGACAATTTGAGGAGAATCGCAATGTGCTTGCCCTTCGCAAACGTGCCATGTGGGCAACGGGCGCGATTTATTTGCAAATTGTGCTTGGAGCGTTCATCAAGCATAGTCATGCTGGGAAAGTATGGGTGCTTGGTGGCGATGAGTGGCTTAGTGAGCTTATCACCTCTCAAACGGTTGCTGAAGTTTTGATGTACCTACATTTTGTTATAAGTGTAGTGGTTGCCGGCGCGATTATTAGCCTATTCTTCCATTCCATGCAGAAGAAAGTGTTGAAGTTCGAAGCGTCGATGGTGGCGGGCTTGCTTGTATTAGAGATCGTTGCTGGTTTTGCGGATATTAGCGCGAATCTGGCGCTTTGGGCTAGCATTATGCATACATCGTTGTCTTCTTTACTGTTTGCGTTTAGTGTGTTTATGACTGTAGAGACACGATTAGGCGGCGAACTGCTGCGTTCCGGGTCTCTCGTGTCGCAGCGTCACCATTCCACAGGCAATCTTGGCTAACGAGTAATTTATTTAAGGAGGGATATTGTGGGAACTCCTATCTCAGAAATTAAATCAGCAGAATATGAAAATACGACGGGGGCTGTACAGGGAGAACCAATGACTTTAAAAGAAACAATACGTGAATATGTTGGGGTTACAAAAGTTGGGATTACGATCTCGAACTTAATGACACTGTTTGCTGGCTTGTGGCTGGCAGCGGATGGACCGCTACCGCTCTCGATCACGCTTCTAACTGCGCTTGGCTCATCTTTCATTATTATGTCCGGGACGTCATTAAATAACTACCTTGACCGTGATCTGGATCGCCATATGGAGCGTACGAAAAGTCGTGCGCTAGTAGAAGGACGCTTGAAACCACAAAATGTTATGCGTCTGGGATTGATTCTTGGTGTGCTCGGTTCTTTGATGCTTCTCTCCGTTAATGCGCTTTGTGCAGTGCTTGGGCTTGTCGCATTGTTCTTCTATGTTGTTGTGTATACGATGTGGACGAAGCGTACGACAACATTGAACACGCTAGTAGGTGCAGTATCCGGGGCTATGCCACCAGTTATGGGCTATACGGCAATTAGTGGAACGCTTGATCTGACTGCGTGGATTTTGTTTTTCTTCATGTTTATCTGGCAGTGTCCGCACTTTCTGGCACTTGCTATGCGTCGGGCGAATGATTACCGCAGTGCTGGGTTCCAGATGATGCCAGCTGTATACGGATTCCGTGTTACCAAAAATCATATTCTTAGCTATACGATTGCCCTTGTCCCGATCTCTCTTATGCTGTATATGGTAGGAGAAGTCGGCAAAGTGTATCTTGTAGCAATGAGTATACTTGGCTTTGGCTATCTCTTATTGAACTTCTCCGGACTGTTTGCGAAAGATGATATCAAATTTGGTCGTCGCTCGTTTACGTATTCCATTATTTATCTGACCTTGTTCTGTTTGTTTGTTATGATTGACCGGGTATAAGATGGTTTCGTCCGGGAAGCGGGAGTGGGTTACGTGGTTTGTTGCGGCGTTGTTGCTTGTCGTTTGTGGACTGATCGGCTGGAAGTTGTGGTGGGGAAGCAGCACGTTACCTGTCGTGGACCGCGCCCCTAATTTTACGCTTACAGACATGTATGGCCGTACGGTGCCGCTTCGCGAATCGGATGGAAAAGTGCGAATCGTATCGTTTCACTACACGCGCTGCCCGGACATATGCCAGGCCACCAACTTTAAACTTTTACGTCTGGCAGAGCAGCTTCGTAAGGAGAAATTGCTCGCAGAGCGAGTACTGCTGATGACCATATCATTCGATTCAAAGTATGATACTGAAGCTGTGCTTAAGCAGTATACAGACCGAACCGGAATGAAGCAGGACGGCTGGCTGTTCCTGCGCGGGAGTCAGGAGCAAACAAAGCAGGTGCTCAAAGGGTTTAAGGTGTTGGCAGAGGAACAAGATGGCGGACTGTTTATGCATTCGAATCAGTTGTTCCTGCTTGATGGTAGCCAGAATATTCGTGCGGTGTACCGCATGGGAAGCGAGTTGGATACCGATGCGATGCTCGCTGATATTCATGCGCTGCTAGAGGATAAATAAGCAACAGGCTGTCCGGAGGAACGGGCAGCCTTTTTTTCTGTCGGGGCTACCTCCTGCGGTTGCATCGCTCCTGCTAGGTTTGATAAAGTCAGAGATTAGAAAGTAAAGGAGGAAGACGATGAACTGGATTGAATACCAGCTCCGGTTTCCGTTCCAGACGGATGAGGAGTCAGTGATGTACATGCTTGGAGAAATGGGGTTTGAGAATAGCTGGATTGACAGCCCGGTTGACATTATTCAAATTCCAGATGGATATGATTACGCGGTTAAAGAAGCGGATAGCACAATCATTACATATGAGTCGGTACAATGTTCGAAAGAAGAGCTGGCTGCTTATGCGGAAAAGTCATTGGCACGTATCCGTGAAGAGTTCATGCCAACCGGTCTGATCGAGGTAATATGGAAAGAGCCGGAATTGCAGCATGTGGATGATTGGAAAGAACATTTTACGGTTGAAGTGGTGTCAGATGAGCTTGTATTAGTCCCGCTCTGGCTACAGGAAGAGGCAGAGAAATATTCGCAACCGTATAAGCTGCTTATAGAGCCAGGTGGCGCATTCGGGACTGGCAAGCATGGCACAACGAAAAGTTGCCTTCGTGTGATTGAAGAACTGGATACAGCAGGCAAAGCAGTGATCGATATTGGAGCTGGTTCTGGTATTCTCGGCGTATACTGCATCATGCGCGGAGCGGGGCATGTGCTAGCAATTGATATTAACCCGTCCTCACCATCAGAGATTGGATATCTTGCGGAGTTGAACAACGTACCTTCTCCGGAGGTATTTGTCGGAGATGGGAACTGTCTGGAAGGAGAAAGCATGTATGATATTCTGCTTATTAACATTGGGGGGGAAGAGGCTATTCGGCAGGTTGCTACGTGTCGTCGCTTGCTGAAAGCAGGTGGAGTGGCCGTCGTCTCGGGTATTGTAGAATGGGCAGAAGCTGATGTGATACAGGAATATGAAGCACGCGGCTTTATCCTGTGTGAGCGCAGGGCAGATGAGGAATGGCTGACGCTTCGCTTTGATGCGTAACAGCCAAAACATACAAACAAAATAAAAAAGCAAGCTTGAGAATAAGCTCGCTTTTTTATTTTGTTCAAGAAGAAGGGGTGAATTTTTTTATAGAAGTAATTTCTTCCGTTGTTGCAAAGCGGCAGCTTGGACTAAGTGGGGAACGTCGTAGCCGAACTTCAAGCTGGTGAAGTATGCTGGTTATGTTGGGGAATTGTTCGTTATCGATCGTAAACTGGACTCCGTATTCTTGAAGTCCGGTTTCACTGCTTTTTTTCCAGACAATATAACCAGGAAACTTAACCATCTGATTCAGGATTGTTGTCTCGAATTCCAGAATAATTTGTGGTGTGACTGGAAGGAGAACATTGGAGGTGAAGCGAAGTCCGCCCGCACTAATGTCCTCGATCAACACATTTGCACTTCCTGTTTCAATTGCATTTTCTTTTACACGGATAATTGTTACATCCGAGATAAGTGGATTTTTAAGTGTAAGACGGAAAAACTGTCGTTTTTCCTGGTCTTTCATAACCCTCACTTCCTTGTTGTCGATGTTCTGCTTGACCATTATTACAAAGTTATGCTATCATTTTTTTGCAGATGGTTACTATATCTTACGTAGTACATTACTATATTACCATCGTTTTTGAATTTTTTGTGTATTTTTTTATGCGAGTGTGGCGGAATTGGCAGACGCGCTAGATTCAGGTTCTAGTGGGGGCAACCCCGTGGAGGTTCAAGTCCTCTCATTCGCACCATATATACTACAGTCAAGTCGCCGCTGTGCGGCTTTTTTTCGTATACAGGATTCAAGCGAAACTGGAAGAAAGAAGGGGTGCAATGGACGTGTTCGGAGAGTTTGCGGATTTGATGGAGCTGGCAGATTTGATTGCAGAACGGCTGGAGAATCCGATTACGATTGAGGATATGAATCATCATGTAGTGGCGTATAGTATGCATGATGATGCAACGGATCCAGTCCGCATTCAGACGATCATGAAGCGTAAAGTTCCAGAAAGTGTGCTTGTCCGCTTCTGGAAAGACGGGGTGATTCAGGCGCTTATGCATAGTGATGACCCGGTGAGAATTCCGGCAGCTCGTGATGTAGGCCTCGATAGTCGCGTTGCGGTCTCCATCCGGCGTGGAACAGAGGTGTTCGGCTACATCTGGGTACAGGAAGCGAACCGCACACTGGAAGACGCGGATTTGATCGTATTAAAGCAGGCAGCTCGCCTGGCATTGCCGGGGCTTCTGCATCGGAAGAATCGGTATGAACAAAACGAAGGAAAGCGGAAGCAGCTACTCTGGCGTTTGCTGTCTCGCAGTAGGGAAACAGACAGTCGGGCAGTCGAGAAGGAGGCACACGAGCTGGGGGTGTCACTTTCGGGAGTGCTGGAGGTGCTTGTATTTGAAGCCAGCTGTTCGGAGGGTGTCTGGGAGCGGATGCAAAAGGAGTTAGCTTACTTGCTTGAGCATCTTGGAGATTTTTTTGTATTTCGTCAGCTTCTGCTCTGGACGTTTGACGGTAGACATCTTATTGTGCTTGCGGGTATGCATGCGGGGGAAGAAAAACAGATGCACGAAGCAAGCCGTGTGTTTGTGAATGAGCTGCAGACGCGACTGACTCGGAGATTCGGCCAGGAATACCTGGCAGCGGGACACGGGAATCCAGTCCTGCAGTTGGGCGATATATGGCGCAGCTACCAGCAGGCGCTGGAGGTGCTGCACCTTAAGAACTGCTTTCCGATCGAACTTGCCGGGGCAGTGGGCTACAGTGAATTGGGCATATATCGTTTGTTTCCGAAGATGAAGCAGTGGAATGAGGAGCAGGGCTACCAGAATGATAAATTGGTACGGCTTGTGACATACGATCAGCAGAATCAGAGCAACCTAGTGGAAACATTGGATGTATTCCTGCGTGTAGCAGGTAAGGTAAATACAGCTGCACAGCAACTTCATATCCATCCGAATACCCTTGCATACCGATTGAAGCGCATCAGTGAGGTCGGAGGCATTGACTTGCAGGATGCAAACGATAGGGTAACCCTGTTTCTTGATTTGCAGGTGCAGAGGTACCAACAGTAGGAATGAGCGATCCCCTTTGTTTATGACGAAGGAGATCGCTTTTTTTACATAAAGCAGGGCAGTTTGCATACTCTATATTTGTGGAAATCTACAAATAAGATGAGATAATTTTTAGTTTTCCGACAAAGAAAAAAGATCAAAAAGTCAATACAATAAACATACAAAAGATATGCATTTGATTTGGTCAACAACAAAGGAGGTTCTAAGAGATGATAATCGGAGTTCCAAAAGAAATTAAAAATAATGAAAATCGTGTAGCAATCACACCAGCAGGCGTAGCGGCATTTATTCACGCGGGACATCAAGTTGTAATCGAGACACAGGCAGGTATCGGAAGCGGGTTTACAGATGAGCAGTACGTACAAGAAGGTGCTACAATCGTGGCGGTGGCAAAAGAAGCGTGGGCTGCCGACATGGTGATGAAAGTAAAGGAGCCGATTACAGAAGAATATACCTATTTCCGTGAAGGATTGGTATTATTCACATACCTTCACCTGGCTCCTGAGCCAGAGTTGACCAAAGCGCTGGTGGAAAAGAAAGTAACAGCTATCGCATATGAAACAATTCAACTCGATAATGGTGCGCTGCCGCTTCTGACACCAATGAGTGAAGTTGCGGGCCGCATGTCTGTACAGATTGGTGCACAGTTCCTGGAGAAATCCAAGGGTGGCAAAGGTGTTTTGCTGGCTGGTGTACCGGGCGTGGAAGCTGGACGTGTGACCGTTGTAGGTGGAGGGATTGTGGGAGCGAATGCGGCCAAAATTGCACTTGGCATGGGCGCGAAAGTAACTCTGCTTGACATCAACCCGGATCGACTGCGTGAACTGGACGATATTTTCCAGGGACGTATTCAGACATTGATGTCTAATCGTTACAATATCGCCAAGGCTGTGAAAGAAGCAGATCTTCTAATTGGTGCTGTTCTTGTGCCAGGGGCGCGCGCGCCGCGCCTTGTGAGCGAAGAGATGGTGAAAGAGATGGAGCCAGGGTCTGTTATCGTCGATGTAGCTATTGATCAAGGTGGTTCCATCGAAACAATTGACCGTGTGACAACACACAGTGAACCGACCTATGTAAAACATGGCGTTGTCCATTATGCAGTAGCTAACATGCCGGGTGCAGTAGCCCGTACATCTACACTGGCACTTACCAATGTTACAATCCCGTATGGTGTGCAGATCGCAACCCATGGCTACAAAAAAGCAGCACAGAATAATCGGGCACTTGCTCGCGGTATTAATGTAGTAGATGGTAAAGTGACATATAAAGCAGTTGCGGATGCGCTCGGCTATCCACATGTAGGAGTGGATACTATTTTAGATGGAAAAGTAAACGTATAATATCATACAGAAAAGCAGGTATATAGAGAAGCGCCAGGACAATCCGGCGCTTTTTTTCTTTTTCTTAAAGTGTGGAAGGATATGTTATGTTTTTTTGTAATATGATAATGGTATTTATTAGTATTTAGATACAAAAGTCACTGGATATATGAGTTCAAAGTCCTTTGCTGATTATAAATAGTTAGTATAAAGTGTATGTAGTGGAATAAAATTTTCTAATACAATTGGCTTGTAATTTGCTGAGTAAACACGAGGAGAATACAGACATATGATGTACTACATAGATGATGCAGCTGTGTTTTTATGTTCACTGCTGGTCCTAGGTGTTTTTTATAAAAATACAAAGCGTAATGAAGTTCTTTCTTTTTACTTTTGCTTTTTTGCATTCACGACATTTGTTGTGCTTTGTAATCTACGCTTTGACTTATCCATTCACGGATATTTCTGGTGTTTTTATGTTGCTCAGAGTCTATATGTTCTGCCGCTTCTCCTGAAAAGACAGCAACAGAAATATCGTGTAAAAAAGGTTCGTGTGCCGGCTCCCAAGCGTAAGGTAGAAATGGAACGGCAGTCCATTGCGCAATAATAGACAAGAAACAAGGCGTCCTGTTTGGGACGCTTTTTGTTTTATATACAACGTTATAAAACAGCAAGTACGATGGACGTACCGAGAAGCCAGGAAAGGCACAGAACAGAAAGTGTGAGAGAAGCGTAGGCAGCCTGCGTCAAAGTAGAGGGTTCGAGATTTTTTTTTCTGAGGATGTTGACGGTGTGGAAGGCCAGTGCAAGTGCAGTAAGGCCAGCTCCCCACTTCAATATTACCGTTACATAATAAAATCCGGTGAACGTCAGGAGAAAAGATGCGACAGAGAAAATGAGTGCGCTAAACACAAGGCCGAGGCTGATAATGGTACGGTTGGATAGCATTTTTTCCTGCTGATCAATGGTACTCATCATAATAGACCCTCCTTTTTTCTTTATATATCAATTTTTACTCTGTGCCTAGAAAATGAATGTGCTATACAAACGCCGGGGAAACATGGGAGAATAAAACGATAGAACAGGAAGCGAGGAGGAATGTACAAGTGAGCGGGTTAGCTCGATTCGGACTCATAGCGCTACTCTGTACAGCGTTGCGATTCAGTCTGGGTGAACATACGATCAGTTTTTTATGGTTTTTCGTGTTGTACTTTCCGTTTATCAATTGGAGTGTGTACTGGATGATGCTTGCGATCCGGACAGGAATCAATCGCCTAGCTCGTTGTGAGGAAGTTACCGTTCCCAAGCTACGGGCATTCTATACATGGTATTTGAACATTCCAGGGGCATGTGCACTTGCGGAAGTGATCTATCAAGGCTATTTGTACAATCGCTGATTCGTAGCATACAATACACTTTTTTTGGCTTACTTACATATACTGAGGCAAATGCGTGCATAGGTAAGACGATTCATTTTAACAAAACATTAACGCTGCTTTATTATATGTATTCACATTGGTTCGGTATGATGAAAAAATGTGGATTTGGTAAACAAAGGGAGTGTGCAGCATGAAAAGAACATGTGAGAACTGCTGGTGGGTATGCCCGAATCGAAAAGCGTGCGTATTTCCGGTAGAGTTAAAGCGGCTGGGAACAGAAGCGAATGTTGGATCTGTCTGCTGGGGATGGAGACCTACAGAAAAAGAGGAAAAGCACGCTTATATGGAGAAGTATGGCAGAGAGATTGATCGGATCGGAATTCTCCCTGCCATAGGCCCGCTGTCATTGTAGAGGAAGACTAGCGGGAAGGTTGCTCAGATTTAAGGGCTACACCGGCTGTTAGACAGAAGCGCATCGCTTCTTCTACTGGTATATCGATAAACGTAACAAGCTCGCGCGGATATAGACGGAGCTCTCCACTTACCTGAAGCGCGTGCGGAACGTATACGGCAACATGGGAAGAATCAAGTTCAAAGGCAGTTACATCCTCGGACGTAAGAAAGCCGATTCGCTTTCCGCCGTCTTCGTGTGTAAGAAGGACAACCTGGGAAAAGGAACGTTTGTCTCCAATTAGAGAGTGTACCGTATCCTTAATCATACTGTAGACGGTCTTGAGTCCGGGGAAACGAGCGATTATCCTCTCAGTCCATTCAAGCAGCTTGCGGCTGAGCCAGAGTTGGCTGGTGAATCCGGTTAGTGCAATCAGACTGAGTGTCAGAATGAGACCGAGTCCTGTGACATGCGGCAGATGTAAATAGACAAGAACTTTTTTCCCAAGGCTATCAACAAATGTAAATAATGAAAAGAAAATATAGGCGGTAGCTCCAATTGGAGTCAGAACAAGCAGGCCGTTTAGGAACCAGCGAATTAATCGTTTCATATCGTACTAACCCTCCATTATGTAGTCCATCTTCTAGCATACCATGATGTGTCTGTCTCAGATAGCCAGATAAAATAGGGCATCACGAAGGATTTTGTTGCGATATAATAGCAATAATGGATAACCTAGTAAGGCAAAGGGGAGAAAAAGGATGCGCCAGGTCAGTCTGGAAAGTGTAGAGGCAGGACAGGTGCTTGCAAAAAGCATCTATACTAGTGATGGACGAACATTGTTAAATCAAGGTGTGCTGCTAACGCCTGGAATGATTAACAAGTTATATCGAATTGGTGTTACGATGATATATATTAAAGACGAGCGATTTGATGATATCAAAATGGAGGATGTCGTATCGGAAGAAACACGCCGCGAAGCCATCTCCAATGTTGCAAACGTGCTCCAATGTGTTCAGACCGGCAAGGATTTTGACACGCGTACGGTTTCAAAAACGATGGGGACGATTGTAGATGAGATCTTCCAACAAAAAAATGTGCTGTTGAATCTAAATGACATTCGCACACAGGACAATCATCTATTTATTCATTCTATGAATGTATGCATTATGTCTTGTGTGATTGGGATGCAGCTCGGCTACAATACAACAAAGCTTAAAGAACTTGCTCTTGGTGCTTTGCTTCATGATGTAGGCAAAGTCGTGATGCCGGATGATCCGCTTCGTAAGACAAAAGAAGGGGACCATCACGCGTGGATCGGATTTAATGTGCTCCGCAAAAAACATGAAGTGAGTCTGGCGACGGCGCATATCGCGCTGCAACACCATGAGCATGTAGATGGGCAAGGCGAGCCGCGTGCGATTGCAGGCGTAGATATTCATGAATATGCCAAAATCGTAGCGATAACGAATTTCTATGATAATCTACTCTCTGAATTTTCAACAGATCAGCCGACGATGACGCCGTATGAAGCGGCAGAATTTATTATGGGACTGGCAGGCAAACGCTTTGACCATGAGATGGTGATTCAGTTTTTACGATCGATTGCCTTGTATCCGACAGGAGCATCTGTGCTTCTGAGCACGGAAGAGGTTGGGGTTGTAGTTGGACAACACAAAGGCTTGCCATCCCGTCCAATCGTGCGTGTTTTTAAAGAAAGCAGAGGCCAAGGCAAATATGATTATGATGATACAGAAGTAAGAGAAGTGGACCTGGGGCGGGAGACAACGGTTTTTATCGAGTCTATCTTAAAATAGTAGGTATGCCAAATAGCCACCTCTTAAAGGTGGCTATTTGGCATACAAAACTACAATGAAGAAGGAGAGCGACATGATTATTGATCTTCAGGGCGTAATATGGAAGCGGGAGCAAAAATGTATTCTGAATAATGTGACATGGCGGGTGAAGCCAGGCGAGCACTGGGCCGTCATGGGGCTCAATGGCTCCGGGAAAACATCGTTGCTCAATATTATTAACGGGTATATGTGGCCCTCTAAAGGAAGCGTCAGTGTACTGGGGAAAAAATTCGGAACGTATGATTTGCGCAAGCTGCGCCATTCCATCGGCTGGGTCAGCACATCCATGCAGGAGAAGCTGTATAAGACGGAAACAGTCGAACATATCGTACTGAGTGGACTCGATGCCTCGATGGGACTTCTATATGAGAAACCAGGGGCAGAAGCGTATGAAAGAGCGCATGTATTGCTTGAAGAGCTTGGATGTGACGCGATGGCACAGCGGCTGTACGAAACACTTTCGCAAGGAGAGAAGCAGCGTGTGCTCATTGCACGAGCACTGATGGCACAACCGAAGCTGCTCATTCTTGATGAACCGGCTACTGGACTTGATGTATTCGCCAGAGAACAGTTACTACAAACAGTGGAGCACATGGGCAAGCGCCCGGATGGTCCGACTTTGATTTATGTGACGCATCATCCAGAAGAGATTATGCCCATATTCAGTCACGTATTGTTGCTGAAACAGGGAGAGGTATTCCGGGCTGGGCAGACAGCTGATATTTTGACGTCTGAGACGATGTCGGCATTTTTTGATACAGCAGTTGAAATCGCGTGGCGCGGCGATCGGCCGTGGCTTACGCTTTGCCAGGAGGAGAGAGAGAGTAATGAATGAGAGAATGATAAAAGAGTTGCAGGAGTTGCTGTCACCCGAACAAGTAAGTGTAAACTCGACTGTGCTTGAGCAGCATGCCAAGGACGAATCCCATCATCCCTCCCATTTGCCGGATGTAGTGGTGTTTCCGACTTGCACAGAAGACGTGAGTCGGGTGCTGACATGGGCGAATGAGAATCGTGTGCCGGTTGTGCCGTTTGGAGTAGGGTCCGGGCTGGAAGGACAGGCGATTCCGTACCAGGGTGGCATCTCGCTTGATTTTCAACAGATGAATCACATTCTTGAGATTCGTGCCGAAGATATGCTGGTGCGGGTACAGCCGGGCGTAACCCGGATGCAGTTGAATCGAGAATTGAAGAAACACGGCTTGTTCTTCTCAGTTGATCCAGGAGCAGATGCGACACTTGGCGGAATGGCAGCTACGAATGCGAGTGGAACGACATCGGTGCGTTACGGTATTATGCGTGATCAAGTGCGGGACCTGGAAGTTGTGTTAGTAGATGGCCGCGTAATCCGCACAGGCGGTAAGTCGGCCAAGTCCTCATCAGGGTATCATCTGACGGGTCTGTTTGTCGGCTCGGAAGGAACATTGGGTGTGTTTACAGAGCTAACCTTGCGTTTGTATGGCATTCCGGAAGCCACGATGTCTGCGCGTGCAAGCTTTCCTGCGATCAGTGATGCGGTCAATACGGCGTATGCGATTATGGCGGCTGGTATTCCGGTAGCCCGCCTGGAGCTTGTCGATGCACGTTCCATCCGACAGGTCAACACATATAAAGGCACGACGTATCCTGAATCGGCCACGCTGTTCCTCGAATTCCATGGCAATGAGGCCGGCCTGAAACAGGATATAGCATTTGCCCGTGAACTGGCAGATGAGCAACAGTGCACTGCTTTCGTATTCGAGTCAGAATCACTCGGACAGGCAGCGCTGTGGGAGGCGCGTCATCATATGGCTTACGCGTTCATGCATGGCTATCCAGGACGGGGCATGCTAACGACAGATGTATGTGTTCCTTTGTCTGAATTGACAGGTGCCATTGCCTTTGCGGAAGAGCAGCTTGCTTCCACGGGTATGATTGGTGCGATTGTCGGACATGTCGGAGACGGAAATTTTCATACATTATTGATGATAGATAAAACAAATCCACAGGAAGTCGAACAGGCAGAGAAAGTGAATGATTATATTGTAAACTATGCGCTTGAACGGGGTGGTACATGTACAGGCGAGCATGGAGTCGGTATCGGAAAAATAAAGTATCAAGAAAAAGAGCATGGTACCGCGCTGGATGTTATGCGAAGTATGAAAGAGATGTTTGATCCGCAAAACATCCTGAATCCGGGAAAAATTTTGCCCCTTTAAATCATAAAAGAGTGTGCGTATAATTACTTATCAGAAAAATAAAATAATACACACAAAGGGGAAGTTCTACTATGATGAGAGCAAAAAAATCACTTGTCAGTATGCTACTGATGCTCATGCTCGTGTTTCTTGCTGCCTGTGGCGGCGGGGACAAGCCAGCATCGGGAGAGAAGAAGACAGATGCGAACAAAAAGCCTGTTAACATCGGGATTACCCAAATTATTGAACATCCGGCTCTCGATGCCACACGCGAAGGGTTCATTCAGGCATTAAAAGAAAATGGATATGCAGATGCTAACATTGATTTTCAATCTGCACAGGGGGATCAAAGTACAGTAGCATCGATTGCCCAAAAGTTTACAGCGGATAAGAAGGATGCGATCCTGGCAATTTCTACACCGAGTGCACAATCTTTGGTAAAAGCGACAAAAGGAACGGATATCCCGGTATTCTTCGGGGCAATTACCGATCCGATCTCAGCGAAGTTGGTAGATAACAAAGATAAGCCGGGACACAATGTCACAGGTGCTTCTGACACACATCCAGAAGCAATCAGTAAGATGTTTGAATTAATTAAGGGATTATATCCGAATACGAAAACTGTAGGCGTGATCTACAACTCAGGGGAAGCAAACTCCGTCGTGAATGTTAAGAAAGCCAAAGAGTCTATGAATGGAATGGGCATGAAGGCAATAGAAGCAAATGCTAGCAACACATCTGAAGTGAAGCAGGCAGTAGAGTCTCTTGTTGGCAAGGTTGATGTGATTTATGTACCGAAAGATAACACAGCAGTATCCGCGATTAAAACAATTGTACAAGTAAGTGAGAAAAATAAAATCCCGTTGTTCGTTGGTGAAACAGATTCTGTTCGTGCGGGTGGATTTGCTGGCTTCGGTATCGACTATAAAGACCATGGCTACCAGTTAGGCTTAATGGCAATTAAAGTTCTGAAAGGCGAAACAAAACCAGGCGATATGCCGGTTGAGTACCCGAAAGAGCTGAAATTTGTTGTTAATAAAGAAGCGGCTGCGAACGAAGGAATTGATCTGGCGAAATTCAAGCCGATTCTTGATAAATACAAAGCAACCTATGTAGAAAAAACAGAAAAGAAATAAGTATGCAAAAAGAGGACAGGCGATGGTGCCAGTCTTCTTTTTTCTTGGATAAAAGTTAAAATTTTGAAACAAAAAGACGATGTAGAACGTAAAAGAAATAACGAGGAAGAGAGGAGGAGTCTCATGATCACGCTGTACATGGGATGTCTGGTAGCAGGGGTTCTATTTGCGGTTGTCATGCTTTTGTTTGGGGACTGGCTAGATGGAATCGTGGACAGTCTTCATGTTATACAGCCAACTTCGTTGATAGTCGGACTGACTGTATTTGGTGGGGCCGGTGTGATGCTACTTCGCTACACGGAAATGGGGAGCGAGGCCGTATGTATGGCTTCCATCCTGCTTGCTATTTTTTCAGCTTTTTTCATGTACTTTCTTTATGTACGACCGATGCAGAACGCGGAGAATTCAACCGGATTCTCGATCCAGGACCTGGCGGGACGGGTGGGAGATGTCCTCACGCCGATTCCGGCTGGTGGGTATGGTGAAGTTCTGGTGCGGTTCGGCGCGGGAAATGTTGCACATACGGCAGCTGGATTGAATGGGGAAGCCATTGAGGAAGGCGCACGTGTGTTAGTAATCGAAGCAAGAGACGGTACGTTGTATGTAATCCACTATGATGAGATATGAGGGGACGAAAATATGTCAGAGTTTTTAGTAATACCAGCAATTATCGTAGTCGTGATTCTTATGGTTGGTGTTGCATTTTGGGCGCGCTACAAGACGGTAAGCCCGGATGAAGGAATGATTGTTACAGGCTCGTTTCTCGGAAGCAAAAATGTCATGACCGATGAATCCGGGCGTAGCATTAAGATTGTGCGGGGTGGAGGGGCGTTTATTTTGCCGGTTTTTCAGCAGGCGGAGTTTATTTCGCTTCTGTCGCATAAGCTTGATATCTCAACGCCAGAAGTGTATACGGAGCAGGGGGTTCCGGTTATGGCCGATGGGGTAGCCATTATCAAAATTGGCGGTTCGATTGAAGATATCTCTACCGCAGCAGAGCAGTTCCTTGGCAAACCAATTGAGGCGTTAAAAGGCGAAGCACAGGAGGTTCTCGAAGGGCATCTGCGCTCGATTCTTGGCTCTATGACGGTAGAAGAAGTATACCGCAATCGTGACCGTTTCGCACAGGAAGTACAGGGAGTGGCGGCCAAAGATTTGCGCAAGATGGGCCTGCAAATTGTTTCCTTCACGATTAAAGATGTACGGGATAAACATGGCTATCTCGATGCACTTGGTAAACCTCGAATTGCAGCAGTCAAGCGGGATGCGGATATTGCGGAAGCGGAAGCCGTGCGGGATTCGCGTATCAAAAAAGCATTAGCCGAAGAAGAAGGGCAAAAGGCAGAGCTGTTGCGTGATACGAATATTGCGGAAGCCGAGAAGTCAAAAGAGTTAAAAGTAGCCGCATTCAAGCGCGAACAGGATACGGCACGTGCTGAAGCAGATCAGGCATATTCCATTCAGGAAGCACGTGCGAAGCAGCAGGTTGTAGAAGAGCAGATGCAGGTGGAGATTGTGCGCAAAGAGCGGGAGATTGATCTCGAAGAAAAAGAGATTATCCGCCGGGAAAAGCAGTACGATTCAGAAGTAAAGAAGAAAGCGGATGCAGACCGGTATGCGGTCGAACAAGCGGCAGAAGCGGAAAAAGCCAAACAGATGCGGGAAGCCGATGCGCGTAAATATCGGATTGAAGCAGAAGCAACGGCGCTTGCCGAGCAGAAGAGGTTGGAAGGACAGGCGTTAGCCGATGCGGAACGAGCGCGTGGGACAGCGGAAGCCGAGGTCATCCGGCTGCGCGGTCTGGCGGAAGCGGAAGCGAAGGAAAAGCTTGCCGAAGCGTTCCAGAAGTTCGGCGAAGCGGCCGTGCTTGATATTATCGTGAAGATGTTGCCTGAATTAGCCGGTAAAGTAGCAGAGCCAATGAAAGGCATCGACAAGCTGACGGTAGTCGATACCGGGAACGGAGCCGGGGCGACACGGGTGAGCAATTATGTAACGTCTCTCATGGCGACAGCGCCGCAGATGGTCAAAGACGTATCGGGACTGGATCTGGGCGAGTTGATTCAGAATTTAACACGCAAAGCCCCTGTTCAGAGTGAATCAAGAGAGCTTCCAAAACCATCTGATTCATTGAATGAAGGGTAAAAATATAAAAGCGATGCACACTATCAGCGTGTACATCGCTTTTTTTGCATAGAAAAGGGTATTTTACTGATATAATGAAAGACACGGGATATATGACTGGATAGAGAGACGAAGGAGCAAACTGATGAAACAAAAATCAACAACGAGCATGCAGGATTTTCTGGCGAAGGCACAGAGTAGAGGGATTAAAGTGCAGATTAGTTCGGATGCTGCGGATGAGCTATTTACAGCGGCGCAGACAGCGAAGCGCCCTCTTCGCCGCGATAAGCCGCGTGCTGTGAAGTTGTTTACCCACAATGATACGGATGGAGTAAGCTGTGGTATTCTGGCCCGGATGGCGTTTGGCGATACGGCGCATATCGATTATTCAAATTACGATGATATTAATAACAAAGTCGCTCGTTTTTTGGACTTTCATCTGAGTAAGTATGATCTGGTTTTCATTACAGATATCTCGGTGAATGAAGAGGTGGCCGATATTATTGAGAAAATGAGCCCGTATGCGCGGGAGAAAGTTATGCTTTTGGACCACCATCAGACGGCAGAAGGACTAAATCAATACGACTGGGCTCAGGTTACAGTAGAGCAGAACGGGGTGCGGGAAAGTGGCACAACGCTTTTTTATCAGCATCTGATTACAGAGGGCTGGCTTGCGGATAGCCCGGAACTTGCCCGCTATGTTGAGATGGTGCGTCAGTATGATACGTGGGACTGGAAAGAAAATAACAATTTGCATGCCAAGCAGTTGAATGATCTGTTTTATATTCTGGGGCGGGATCGTTTTGTCAGCCGATTCACAGCGGACTGCTCACCAGATTTTACGGATTCTGAAAAAATGTTATTAGAGATTGAGCAGGAAAAAATCGAGAAGTATATCAAAGGAAAATCAAAAGACGTACAGATCCGGGATGTGAACGGCTATACAGCAGGTGTCGTATTTGCGGAGCAGTACATTTCTGAACTGGGGAATGCGCTGGCAGAAGCGAACCCGGACGTTGATTTTGTGGCGATCATTAATATGTCGCGCGTAATTAGCTATCGAACCGTTAAAGACGAGATCAACGTCGGCGACATCGCAGCCTTTTTCGGTGGTGGTGGTCATGCAAAAGCAGCGGGCAGCCCGGTGTCGAAAGAAATGAAGCAGGCTGCTGCCAGCCTGCTGTTTGAACAGATACAAGCCAAATAAAATAAAGAAAAATCCCGGCTATTGCAAAACCGGGATTTTTCTTTATACATAACTTATTCCGGGAGCTTCATCACGCGCACCTGTACATCTTTGCGTCCCCAGGCATTCGCGTCTTCTGTCGTAGCAAAGACGAGATCAATCGCGTTGCCTTTAATCGCACCACCTGTATCTTCGGCACGGCATGTACCGTAGCCTTCTACCCACAGAACAGTGCCGAGTGGGATGTAATCCGGATCAACAGCTACGATACCGGGACGCACTTTTGTTCCGAGCTTTGTTTTACCTGGCCCGGTGTAGCCGGATGCGTTAGCTGTGAATACCATGCCTTCACGAGCCTGGCGCATTTCACTGCGGGATGTTTTCTTTTTCCTCTGAGAGAGCGCTCGTTCTTTTGCTTTGCTGGATCGGGATGCGATGGTGACAATGTCAGATGGTGTGCCATAAGCTAGGCCGAGTGAAACTAATTCTTTTGCTGAGGCTTCTCCGTTTTGCAGCGGTGTCAGAAGAAATGATGTTTCGCTCTGGTGCTGCAGTTCAGTAGAAATATGTTCTCCGGTGGATTGAGGAGCTTCAGCAAGAGAATTAACCGTGTGGATAAGTAAAAACAATGCAATGACAGGGATTCCTATAAGTAAGGGCCACCTGTTTCCCTTATGACTGTGTGGCTTTCTGAATACGGACAACGACATGTTTTTTATCTTTTGCATGAAAACCTCCTCTTGTAAATAGTAGTGTTTTCTTATTTGGTTGATTATAACATAGATCGTGAAACTTGTCACATTTTTTCAGAAAATTTAAAAATATAATAAGGAATGATAGAAAAAACTACAGATGCATATGGATGCCCCGAATAAATAAATTTGGTTGTAAAGAAGCGGATTTGCTATAATGAGTGAACGAAGCAGGCTGGCTTCTGAATTATGCAAATAAGGAAGTTGATATAGATGAATAAAGCACCAGAAAACACAAGGGTCGTAGTTGGAATGTCAGGCGGCGTGGATTCTTCCGTCGCAGCTCTGTTGCTTAAACAGCAAGGATATGATGTGATCGGCATCTTTATGAAAAATTGGGACGATACCGATGAATTCGGCCACTGCACGGCCGAAGAAGATTACGAAGATGTGCGCCGGGTATGCGGTCAGATTGGTATTCCATACTACACGGTGAATTTTGAGAAAGAATACTGGGATAAGGTATTCACATATTTTCTGGATGAATACAAAAAAGGCCGGACGCCAAATCCAGACGTGATGTGCAATAAGGAAATTAAATTTAAAGCCTTCCTTGAGCGTGCGCTTGATCTGGGTGCAGATTACGTCGCAACAGGTCATTATGCGCAAGTGGACTTCCATGACGGGGAGTACCGCATGCTGCGTGGCGCAGATGCGCGTAAGGATCAGACGTATTTCCTTAATCAGCTCGGTCAGGAACAATTGTCGAAGACGATGTTCCCATTGGGGCATCTTCCGAAGACGGAAGTGCGTGCGATTGCTGAAAAAGCGGGGCTGGTGACGGCGAAGAAGAAAGACAGTACGGGCATTTGCTTCATCGGGGAGCGTAATTTTAAAGAGTTTCTTAGTTCATATCTTCCGGCAAATCCAGGTGAGATTCGCAGTGTTGATGGTGAGGTCAAAGGACGTCATGATGGGCTTATGTATTACACGCTCGGTCAGCGACAGGGGCTTGGCATTGGCGGTGGCGGTACTGGAACAGGTGAGCCATGGTTTGTCGTCGGCAAAGACCTCGCACAAAATGTTTTATACGTAGCGCAAGGTGATCATGACCGTCTGTATACAGACTGGCTGGAAGCGAGCGACTTACACTGGGTAAGCGATCGGGCGGAACCTGCTACATTCCGCTGTACAGCGAAGTTCCGCTATCGTCAGCCTGATCAAGGGGTAACCGTATATGTAGAAGCGGACAATCGCTGTCGGGTCGTGTTCGACGAACCGCAGCGTGCGATTACACCAGGACAGGCGGTTGTGTTCTATGAGGGTGATGTGTGCCTAGGTGGGGCAACAATCGACCGAACAGAGAAAAATCAAGCGTAATATCAATTTTATGAAAAAAGCTGTACGTCTGCCGTCTGGCAGATGTACAGCTTTTTTTTTGTGGGGATTAGGAAGGTGAAGGGATCGATTCATGCGGTTCCTGGACAAGGTTGCGGAGTACCATCTGGAGAATTCCGCCGTTCCGGTAGTAATCAATCTCGACATCCGTATCGAGTCGAACCGTGCAGACAAAAGAGAACGTTGAGCCATCTGGTCGTGTTGCTTGAACTGTAATGTCCTGGCGTGGCTGTACATTATCTCCAAAATCTAAAATGGAGAATGTTTCATTGCCTTGAATGCCGACAGTCTCTGCGCTCATGTTCTCCTGGAATTGGAGTGGAAGTACACCCATGCCGACAAGATTGCTGCGGTGAATTCGTTCGTAGCTTTCTGCGATCACGGCCTTAACACCGAGCAGCAGCGTTCCCTTGGCCGCCCAGTCACGAGAACTTCCGGTTCCGTATTCTTTGCCTGCGATAATCATGAGCGGCGTGTCGGACTCCTGATACTTCATCGCAGCATCATAAATAGACATGACTTCGCCAGTTGGCAAGTATGTCGTAACACCGCCTTCTGTTCCGGGAGCCAATAGGTTACGGATACGGATGTTGGCGAATGTACCGCGCATCATGACTTCGTGATTCCCACGACGTGAGCCGAAGGAGTTGAAGTCACGTATCTCCACGTTCTTGGATTGCAAATACAGACCCGCCGGACCGTCTGGCTTAATCGCACCCGCTGGAGAGATGTGATCGGTTGTGACGGAATTGCCGAGCAAAGCGAGTAATTTAGTATTCTGAATCGGTTTGATAGAATGAACATCAAGCGAGAAGTCTGTAAAGAAAGGCGGTGATTGAATATACGTCGATTGATCGTTCCATGTATAAATCTGCTCTTTCGGAATATCGATTTCATTCCAGCGTTTGTTAAAGGCATGGACATTATCATATTTTTCGCGATACATTTCCGGTGTAATAACGGAATCAATCACGGCCTGAACTTCAGCAGGCGACGGCCAAATATCTTTCAGATAAACCGGATTATTGCTGTCATCATGTCCGATAGGATCATTGAACAGGTCGATATCCATCGTTCCAGCAAGCGCATAAGCAACTACAAGCAGAGGGGAAGCCAGATAGTTAGCCTTGATCAGTGGATGAATACGGCCTTCAAAGTTACGGTTTCCACTTAAAACGGCCGCTACAGTCAGATCATTTTCTTGAATGGCGCGTGACACTTCCGGGATGAGTGGACCGCTGTTGCCGATGCACGTTGTACAGCCGTAGCCAACGGTTTGGAATCCGAGCTGGTCCAAATATTGTGTCAGCTTGGCATCATCAAGATACTGGGTAACGACACGGGAGCCGGGGGCGAGGCTGGATTTCACATTCGGATTGCGGTGGAGACCTTTCTCGACAGCTTTTTTGGCCAAGAGTCCCGCGCCGAGCATAACGGACGGATTGGATGTGTTCGTACAGCTGGTGATCGCTGCGATGACAACGGAGCCGTTATGCAGTGGGGCTGCACTACCATCCGAATACGTAACAGATACTTCCTGCTTGATTTGTTCATCAGATAGGCCGAAGCCGCCTTCTTTGATCGACTTGCGAATGGTCTTCTCAAAGTCTTCCTTCATGTTTGTCAGTTCAATACGATCCTGCGGGCGCTTCGGTCCGGCAAGCGATGGCACGACGGAGGATAGGTCAAGTGTGAGCACTTCTGAGTACGTAAGTGAGGCGCTATCATCGCGGAACATGCCTTGTGTTTTGGCATACTCTTCTACAAGCTTGATGTGCTCTTCCGTGCGCCCTGTTGTGTGCAAGTAGCGAATGGTCTGCTCGTCAATCGGGAAAAAGCCGACTGTTGCCCCATATTCCGGCGCCATATTGGCAACAGTTGCACGGTCTTCAAGCGGCATGGTAGACAGACCGGAACCGAAGAATTCCACGAATTTGCCGACTACGCCTTTTTTACGCAAAATGTTCGTGACAGTGAGTGCGAGATCTGTAGCGGTTGACCCTTCTGGAAGTTCGCCTGTCAGTTCGAAGCCAACGACGCGCGGGAGCAGGAAATACATAGGCTGACCGAGCATCGCCGCCTCTGCCTCGATGCCCCCAACTCCCCAGCCAAGTACGCCAAGCCCATTCGCCATTGTTGTATGAGAATCGGTACCAACAAGTGAATCAGGAAATACAGCTATGCCTTCTTCTGTCTTACGTTCGGTCACAACGGATGCTAGATATTCGATGTTAACCTGATGCACGATGCCGACAGCTGGCGGGACTGCACGGAAGTTCGAGAAGGCCTGGGTTGCCCAGCGCAAGAATTCATAGCGTTCCAGATTGCGTTCAAACTCGCGCTCCATGTTGTAGCCCAGTGCTGTTTCTGAACCGGCCTGATCGACCTGTACGGAATGGTCGATCACAAGATCAACGGGAATAAGCGGATTGATTTTTTCGGCGGGCATGCCGATTTTTGCTACGGCTTGACGCATCGCAGCAAGGTCTACTACGGCAGGAACACCTGTAAAATCTTGCAGGATCACTCGGGCAGGCAGGAACGGAATCTCATGCATGTCCTCCGGTGCGGGATTCGGATTCCAGGACGCAATCCGTTTTACATGTTCATCTGTAATAGCCCTTCCATCCATATTACGCAGGACGGCTTCAAGCAAAATTTTGATCGAAACAGGCAGGTGCGAAATTGGGCCAAGACCATTTTCTTCAAGTGCTTGTAGACGGTAATATGTCTGACCGCTCGAAAGCTGTGCGCGGCACATATCACGCAAAGATTGTTTGTTCGTCATGCAATTACCTCCGTGTATCCAATTTTGTGCTGTTTTAGTATGTACGATTTCGTGTGAACTATAAGTGTGGAAAAGGAAGGGATGTATGAAATGCTTTTGCTTACTTCATCCTAAGCAATGTACTTCTTAACTTCACGATCTCAAAGGAGGACATGTTTCATGACGTATGCCCAGTATGATCCAAATGAGCAGAAACATATGGCGTTTGTTGAAGATGTGTCAGAAGGAATGGACCGTATGATGGATGAAGGGGGCGGTGTGGTAGATGAAGTAATCGCGTACCGCACACCAACTATGCGTAATGATTTGGTCGAGAAGAATGCGGTTGATTATCAGCAAACAGAGTAGCATACGTAGAAGAGAAGAAGTGCCATTCCGATCCATATGCGGATGGCACTTCTTTTTGACGAATAAAAAAGCTGATGTATAATAAAATTGTATAGAAAGGAGAATGTCTCATGAGTGTAGCTGTACTGAGTACGATTGTAGTACTTTTCATGGCTGTAATGGCGTTTTTTATACGAATGCGAGCGGCCAAAAAGCCGGTTTCGGCGAAAAAGATTATACTACCACCGTTCTTTATGAGTACGGGATTTATGATGTTTCTTTATCCACCTACGCATGTACCGGTCACCTATGCGGTTGCTGCGTTTGTCTGTGGAATGATACTGTCGTATCCGTTGATCGCAACATCACGTTTTGAAGTAGTTGGCGATCATATATACATGAAACGGTCGAAAGCCTTTTTAGTTATTTTGCTTGGGCTGATTGCAATTCGGACGACTTTGAAATCGTACATTGGAATGTATATCAACCCAATGGAAACAGCCGGGATCTTCTTTATCCTTGCATTCGGGATGATTGTGACATGGCGAATTGCGATGTATTTTACGTATATTCGTTTTCAACGTGACCTAAAAAATGACTATGATCTTACTATGAATCCAAGCCGCCAATGAGCGGCTTTTTTTATTTTTGAAATATATCTTCTATGAATATTGACAAAAGACTGAAAAGTTATTACTATAATTTCATCCGATAACATCAGATGATCTGATCATGTGTAGAGGAGGCGTCTGTGTGAAAGCGATACCAATGATACGAGCGCGCAAAACATATGAAGAGGTAGCGGATTATTTACGTGAGCTCATTATGTCTGGTGCATATATGCCTGGGGAGCAGTTACCTTCATTACGCGAACTGAGGGACATGCTTGGTGTGAGCCAATCGACCATTCGAGAAGCGTTGAGTTCGCTCAAAACAATGGGTCTCATCATAATCAAGCAGGGAGAAGGCACATTTGTAACACGACATAAACCGGAAGAGCTGCTGTCGGCGTTTGAAGCGATTCGTCCGGTTACTCGGCAGGATATTATTTCTATTCTTGAAGTTCGCAAAATCATTGAAAGCGGAAATGCCAAACTGGCTGCTGAACGTAGAACGGACAGCGAACTGCTGGAGATTGAGAAAGCGCTTTCGGAAATGAAGCAGGCGCTTGAGAATGGCGAACTGGGCCATGAGGCTGACTGGAAGTTTCATTACGCAGTGGCCCGTGCTTCTCATAATCATGTGCTGGAATCTGTCATGCTGTCTATTTCGGAAACGATGGAAACATCTTTGCGTACAAGCCGCATGAAGCTGTATACGCGTCGGGGAAATCCGGAGGTACTGTACCAGGAGCATGTGAGTATTTATGAGGCGATCCGTGCACAAAATGTAAACAAGGCGGAAGAAGCCATGCTGTATCATTTAGTAGGGGTGGAGAAAAAGATGCTGTCCTAGCATTTTTTCACCCTATAACATCGGATGATCTGACTTCAGATGACCTGAAAACATAAAAGAGGGTGTACGCCGCAAGGCTTGCCATATAAAAAATAATTACAGAGAAAAAAGAGGTGTATATCATGCAAACGTGGACACAAGTATATAGTCCGCTAGGAAGTCTAGGGTTGTCAGCTGTTGTTGCACTTATTCCAATTGTTTTCTTCTTTCTGGCACTCGCCGTGTTTCGGATGAAGGGACATACAGCAGGCTTGATTACGGTTCTGCTGTCGCTTGCGATTGCCATACTTGTATACAAAATGCCAGTCTCGATGGCGCTTGCAGCTACAGGGTATGGATTTATGTATGGGTTATGGCCGATTGCCTGGATCATTGTAACCGCTGTCTTCTTGTATAAAATTACAGTGAAAACCGGACAATTCGAAATTATTCGTTCGTCTGTTGTGTCGATTACGGAAGATCAGCGTCTGCAAATGTTGCTTGTCGGTTTTGCATTTGGCGCATTTCTGGAAGGTGCAGCTGGCTTTGGTGCCCCGGTAGCGATTACAGCAGCTCTGCTTGTTGGACTTGGTTTTAATCCGCTGTATGCGGCAGGTCTGTGCTTGATTGCCAATACAGCGCCGGTAGCATTTGGTGCGATGGGTGTTCCGATTATAACAGCCGGTCAGGTGACCGGACTTGACGCGCTCCATATTGGACAGATGGCAGGTCGCCAGTTGCCAATACTTTCTTTATTCGTACCGTTCTGGATTATTATCATTATGGATGGCATCCGTGGGGTGCGTGAGACATGGCCGGCTATTTTAGTGGCGGGTGGATCGTTTGCGATTACACAGTATTTCACAGCTAACTTCATTGGACCGGAGCTGCCGGATATTACGTCTGCTCTTGTCAGCCTGATTGCGCTGGCTGGATTCCTCAAAGTATGGAAGCCAAAGCGAATCTTTCGTTTTGAAGATGGTGGCTCTGCAAGCGTAGAGAAAGTAAACACCGAAGTGAAATATACAGGCGGACAGATTTTTAAAGCGTGGTCTCCATTTATTATTCTGACCATAATGGTAACGATTTGGAGTTTGCAGCCGTTCAAAGACTTATTTGGGAAGACAGGCGCATTAAAAGCGCTCGTGTTTAAAATCCCGGTGCCGTATCTTGATAAGCTTGTTATTAAGACGCAGCCAATTGTAACGAAGCCAACGCCGTATGATGCGGTGTTTAAATTCGATATTTTATCCGCAACCGGAACGGCAATCTTGCTGGCGGCGATTATTACGATGATTGTGTTGAAGTTTAAACTGAGTGATGGGGTCAAATTGTTTGGAGAGACGCTATCGGAACTGAAAAAGCCAATTCTCTCTATCGGTCTAGTGCTTGCGTTTGCGATGGTGGCCAACTATTCGGGTCTGTCTTCTACACTGGCGCTCGTGCTGGCCGGAGCAGGTGGATTGTTCCCATTCTTCTCACCGTTCCTTGGCTGGCTCGGGGTATTCCTCACCGGTTCCGATACGTCAAGCAATGCGCTGTTCTGTAACTTGCAGAGTGTAACAGCTCAGCAGATTGGTGTAAAAGAGACGCTGCTTGTGGCGGCAAATACAAGTGGCGGGGTTACCGGTAAGATGATTTCACCACAGTCGATTGCGGTGGCCTGTGCAGCGGTAGGGCTGGTCGGCAAAGAGTCTGATCTGTTCCGCTTCACGCTAAAGCACAGTCTGTTTTTTGCGACGATTGTTGGGGTTATCACATACATTCAGGCGTATATGCTGCCATGGATGATTCCATAAAATAGAAACAGAATAGTACAGGGAAGAGATAAGGGAATAAAAAGCAGGTGGGAGAGGTCGCTGTGAAGTCTGACAGTGGTTCTCCCTCTTGGTGTTTTAATGAACGGAGGGACTATTGATGAAAGTTTCTATTTTTATTACGTGCCTATCAGATGCGATTTATCCGCGTGTGGGCGAAGCGATGTCACGTCTGTTGGCGAGACAGGGTGTCAAGTTGCATTTTCCAGAAACACAGACGTGCTGTGGTCAGCCAGCGTTTAACAGCGGCTACTGGGACGAGGCGCGAGCGAGTGCGAAAACATTGTTGGATGCATTTGAAGACAGTGATTTTGTTGTTTCGCCATCCGGGTCTTGTACGGGGATGATTCATCATTATTACCCGCAGTTGTTTAAGGATGATCCAGCTATGCTGAAGCGTGCTGAAGCGTTTATTGAAAAAACGTATGAATTTTCCCAGTTTCTCGTCGGCGTGCTTGGCGTGACCGATGTGGGAGCGTACTTCCCACATAAAGTGACGTACCATCCATCCTGCCACGGAAGTCGTTTGCTTGGCATTAAGGACGAACCACGCACGCTGCTCGAAAACGTCAAAGGAATGGAGTTCGTTCCACTGCCATTTGCCGAAGATTGCTGTGGCTTTGGAGGGACATTCGCAATCAAAATGTCGGAGATTTCCGGTGCGATGGTCGAAGAAAAAGCCAATCATGTACTGGAAACAGATGCTGAAGTGTTGGTTGGTATGGATATGGGCTGTCTGATGAATATTTCAGGTCGTCTAAGCCGGGAAGGGAAGCCAGTACGAGTGATGCATATCGCAGAATTGCTGTATGAAGGGGTGAAACGGCAGTCATGAGTTCATTAGATCCAAAGTTAAAACTAAAAGAACGTGCTCACGTATCCTTAAATGACGAGTTCCTTCGCAATGCTGTTAAGTATACAACGGAAAAACTGCGTTCTGGCAAGAAGCTTGCATCAGAGGAGCTGGGCAATTGGGAAGATTGGCGGGAACGAGCCCGACAGATTCGCCTGCATACGATTGCAAATCTGGATTATTATTTGGGTCAGTTCGTGCAAAATGCGCGTGAGGCAGGTGTACACGTTCACTTCGCCCGTACGGCCCAGGATGCAGTAGACATCACGATGCAGATTGCCAAGGAGAAGCAGGCGCGTTCGGTCGTGAAATCCAAGTCGATGGTATCTGAAGAGCTTCATATTAACCATCGTCTTGAAGAGATCGGTGTAGACGCGATTGAGACGGATCTTGGAGAATACATCATCCAACTCGCCGGAGAGACCCCATCTCATATCATCATTCCGGCGATTCATAAAAACAAGCAGCAAGTAGCCGATTTGTTTTCGGAGGAAGCGGGAGAAACGCTTCCGGCTGATACGCCAGTATTGGCTGGCTTCGCTCGTGCGAAGCTGCGTGAGAAATTCTTAGAAGCCGATATCGGCATGACTGGTTGCAACTTCGCGATTGCCGAAACGGGCTCGATCACACTGTTTTCAAATGAAGGAAACGCCCGTATGGTGAGTACGGTGCCGAAGACGCAGATTACGTATATGGGAATGGAGCGCATCATTCCATCGCTTGACGATCTGGAAGTGATGGCGACGATGCTTCCGCGTTCGGCGACGGGTCAGAAGCTGACTGTCTATATGTCCGTCATTACAGGGCCGCGTCGCCGCGAGGATTCGGATGGACCGGAAGATATGCATGTGATTATTCTCGATAATGGCCGTTCCCAGCAGCTCGGTGATCCTGAGTTTCAGGAAGTGCTCAATTGCATTCGCTGCGGAGCTTGCCTGAATGCGTGCCCGGTATATCGCCATGTTGGTGGTCATACGTATGGTTGGGTATACAGTGGTCCGATTGGGGCTGTGCTGACGCCGCGCCTGAATGAGGACAAACAGAAGTGGGGCGAAGTTGCGTATGCGTCGAGCTTATGCGGAGCGTGCTATGAAGCATGCCCGGTCAAAATTCCGCTGCATGATATGCTGGTCTATATTCGTCGGCAAAATGTAGAAGGTGGGCTGACTCCGGGTGCGGAGCAAACCGCATTTAAGGGATTTAAGTATGTTATGTCTGACTATAAAAACTTCCGCCGCGTGCTGAAACTTGGCAGGTTGGGCCAGAAGTTCGTTGCCCAGGATGGGGTTATCAAATCAAAGCTTGGTCCATTGAAAGGTTGGAATGAATATCGGCATGCGCCAACACTGGCGAATGAATCATTCCGCGATTCGTGGAAAGCGCTCGACCATGATTTGCAGCGCGAAGTGTCGGAGATGGACCCGGCTGTGCTGAAGCGCCTGAAAGAAGCAAAGCAGAAGCGGGAGGGGAGAGAATAATGGCAGTAAGCGAACAGGAGTTTTTGAATCATATCGCACAGCGTCTGAATCGTCCACGTGTAACGGAAAAGCCGCAGCATCCGTTTCGCGGAGCACCAGACTTCTGGCTGCAGTATGAGCTAGCATCAGATGAACGAATTGAACTGTTCATGGCGAACTGGCGTGCGAATGGCGGCACAGCAGAACGTGTGGGGAGCATGGAAGAAGTGCGGAGCTATATTGTAAGCATGGCGCAGACGATGAAGGCGAAATACATGATTCGTTTTGATCATCCAGCTTTGAACGAGATGAAGATAGAATCGGATCTGCCGGGTGTTGAGATGGCTGTCTGGAATGAAAACGGGGATGATTTGCTCGCGAAAGCTGCCGGGGCTGATATCGGCATTGCCGTAATGGATTATGCGATTGGGCATACAGGAACGGCAGTATCAGTATCAGCTTCGACTCAAGGACGTTCCGTAAGCCTTTTGCCGACGGTTTTTGTGGCGATTATCCGGGCGGAAGATGTGAAGACGCGAATGGGCGAAGTGATGAAAGACTTAACTCGTCGTTTTGGTACGAAAATGCCGGCAGGAATTCACTTTATTAGTGGTCCGAGCCGGTCAGCGGATATTGAGAATGATTTGACAATCGGTGTGCATGGACCAGGAATTGTGCATGCGCTTATTGTTTAGGAAGCAAAACGACCATACGTGCTGCGGCGCGTATGGTCGTTTTATATTGGTGCATCCTTGCAGTGATGTGATGGGTAAATGTTCATATATTCTTATAAAATTCCTTTCTTGTGCACATCATAGGGTAAGACAACGATGATGAGAGTGGGAGTGAATAAGAACTTGATAAAAAAAATACGAAAAAGCATAACAAAGCACTCCCAATCTCCACAAAAAACGCAGCATGAAGAACCGGAGCAAACAAGCTTGCTGAGCACTAGCCTTGAAAAAAATATTCAGCAGGTAAAGCAGCAAACCGGAAATAGTACAGATTTGATCAGTAGAGAATTTTGTTTTGGCAAAGAAGAGATCAAGGTTGGATTCATTTATATAGATGGTATTGCTGATAAAGATGTGGTCTCTCGTCTTATTGAGTCTGTTATGCTGCATATCGAAGAGGTAGATCTTACGTCAGAACAGTTCCTGCAGCAAGATTTACTGACCGTATTTAAGCAACATGCTATTACAGTAGGGGATATTCAATCCATTCCTGATCTTCAAGCTTTATATACAGCTATTTTATCTGGTGACACGGTTATTCTTATCGATGGATGTGTACAGGGGATAGCCGTCAGTACAAGAGGATGGGAAGCACGGGGGATTGGAGAACCGACAGCGCAAACGGTTGTTCGAGGACCACAGGAAGGTTTTACGGAGACATTGCGCACGAACACGGCTATGGTAAGACGAAAAATTAAAAATCCGAATCTCTGGTTGGAAACAAAGCAGATTGGACGGATTACCCAAACAGATGTGGCTATTATGTATATCAAGGAGATTGTTACGGATGAAGTGGTGGATGAGGTACGCCGTCGGCTTGATCAAATTGATATCGATGGCATTCTTGAAAGTGCTTACATTGAAGAATTAATTCAGGATGAGACATACACGCCTTTTCCAACTGTACTCAATACAGAACGACCCGATATTGTCGCTGCTGCGCTTCTAGAAGGCCGCGTGGCGATTTTTGTTGATGGAACACCGTTCGTTTTATTAGTACCGGCGTTGTTTACGCAGTTTCTTCAGTCGGCTGAAGATTATTATCATCGTTCTGATTTTGGCCTGATTCGTTTTTTGCGCTATCTATCATTATTTATTTCCATGATGGCCCCATCACTCTATATTGCGATTACAACGTTTCACCAGGAAATGCTGCCGACCACGCTGTTGATTAGTCTAGCGTCTCAGCGGGAAGGGATTCCGTTTCCGGCTTTTGTGGAGGCTCTGATGATGGAAATTACGTTTGAGCTTTTGCGTGAGGCAGGGATTCGAATGCCAAGAGCTGTCGGCACATCGATCTCGATTGTAGGAGCCCTGGTACTTGGACAAGCAGCCGTACAGGCAGGGCTGGTATCACCGGCTATGGTCATTGTTGTGTCGATCACAGCGATTTCTAGCTTCATATTCCCAAGTTTCGATATAGGGATTTCTGTAAGGATGCTGCGTTTTGTTTTGATGGGGCTTGCTGCATCGTTTGGTTTATATGGGATGATTGTCGGGATCATTGCGATCGTTCTTCATCTATGCAGTCTACGTTCTTTTGGGGTTCCGTATATGAAGCCATTTTCGCCACTTGTTTTGTCTGATCAGAAGGACAATCTGCTTCGGGTACCCTGGTGGCAGATGCGTACTCGCCCGCACTTATTGAATCAGAAAAACGTTGTTCGCCAGCAAAAGAGAAATAAATAACGGAAATTAAAGGGGCGTACAGTATGAAGCGAACGATTATCGTTTTATCAAGCCTCCTCATCATTGTGATGGTAATAACGGGATGCTGGAATCGAAGGGAATTGAATGAGCTTGCTATTGGTGTGGCAATCGGAGTGGATAAACGAAAAGATAGCTATGTTTTGTATGTTCAAGTTGTGAATCCAGGGGTCATTGCTCAGAAAGGAGGGGGAGGAGGGCCCATGTATACTCCGGTCACAACGTATGAGATGACAGGGAAGAGCATATTTGAGGCGTTTCGTCGGATGACAACAATAGTTCCGCGCAAGATTTACTTTTCTCATCTGCGGATCGTAGTGATCAGTGAGCAGGTAGCCCGTGAAGGAATACGAAACACATTGGACTTTTTTTCCAGGGATCATGAAATGCGCAGCGACTTTTACATCGCTGTGGCAAAAAATACGAAAGTGCAGCAAATACTTACTTCCTTTACAGCGATTGAAAAGCTTCCGGCGGCTAAATTGTTTAGTTCTCTTCAGGTATCAGAAAAGGCATGGGCACCCACGGTTGGTGTGCATTTGGATGATTTGTTGTCTAGTTTAGTAAGCTCGGGCAAAGCTGCCGTGTTACAAGCGGTTGAGCTGAAAGGGGAAAAGCCAGTGGCAAAAACCATGGAGAATATAGGACGAATTTATACACCCGCCTATTTACGATACACATCCATTGGCGTGTTTAAAAAAGATAAGCTGGTTGGCTGGTTAAATGGGAATGAAAGTAAAGGCTATAATTATATTATGGGAAAAGTAAAAAGTACGGTTGGGTATGTACCATGTGCAAAAGGGGGAAGAGTGACGAATGAGGTGATTCGTACAAAAACAGATATGAAAGGGAAGGTGGAAAACGGAAAGCCTGAGATTGAGATTGTCGTTTTCATAGAAGAAAATATAGGAGAAGTACAGTGTAACATTGATTTATCAAAGCCAAAGACGATTCGTGAAATCGAGAAAAAAGGTGAGAAAAAGACGAAAGAACTCATTGAGTCAGCGATAAAGGCTGCACAAAAAAAATATAAATCAGATATTTTTGGATTCGGAGAGGCGATTCACCGGGCTGATCCGAAGTTGTGGAAACAACTGGAGAAAAATTGGGATGAGGAATTTTCTAATCTTGCGGTGCATGTGAAGGCAGATGTAAAAGTTCGACGTACAGGTACTACAGGGAATTCCTTTATCAATCAATTAGAAAAAAATGAATAATGAAAGGGGCATAGGAGTATGTTGGGTAGTATTTTTGGAATAGTGCTTGTAGCGGGTACAATGGTGTTCATTGAGGTCCCTGCTCTTGTGAGGAAGAAACAGAAAAAGGAATTGTGGGTATTTTTTCTGTTTTTGATCCTGGGAACAGGACTCAGCATCGCACAGCTCTTACGTATGCGGATTCCGAATCCGTTAGACTGGCTTACAAGTATATATAAGCCGCTTAGTGACGTTATTGATAATGTCTTAAAGTAAAAGGGCCGGTGAGATGATGCGTGAAGAAAGGAAAATTAGAGCGAGTTCATTTGCTTTGCTGGTGATGTTATACACAATTGGCAGTTCGATTTTACTTTCGCCTTCTAGTCTTACCTTTGAAGCAAAGCAAGATGCCTGGATAGGTGCGATTTTGGGCATAGGAGTGGGAATTGCGGCCGCCATTTTGTACAGTCGGTTAGGAAGATATTTCCCGAATATGACGTTAGTGGAATATAGTGAAACGATTCTTGGGAAGTGGGTGGGAAAAGGGGTTTCTGTTTTGTTTATTTGCTTCTTCTTTACTATTGCCTCTCTTATTTTGCGAAACCTTGGAGATTTTTTGACAACGCAAATTATGCCAGAAACCCCGATTCAATTCATCGAGATTATTTTTGTCATCATTGTGATCATGGGTGTCCGTCTCGGACTGGAAACGTTAGCGGGAGCGGCGGGGATTTTTTTGCCATGGTTCATTTTACTTTTAGTTATCCTTACTTTGTTTCTTATTCCTGAGATAGATATAAAAAAAATACAGCCAGTGTTCGAAGAAGGGATAAAACCCATTATACATTCCGCACTGCTATTTATGGGGTTCCCATTTTTTGAGATTGTGGCTTTTTTAATGTTTATTCCGTATGTTGATAAGCAAGAGAAGGTCGGGAAAGCATTGATTGTGGGGACAGGGGCAGGGGGACTTGTGTTATTCACCCTTACATTATTATCGGTGCTCGTACTTGGCCCTACTGCTACCGCAGGCAATGCGTATCCCAGCTATCTTCTGGCGAAAAAAATCAATATCGGGAATTTTATCACGCGTATCGAAGCGATTATGGCGATTATGTGGTTTGTTACCATTTTCTTTAAACTGGCCCTTAGCTTTTATGCATCCATCTTAGGACTTGCTCAACTGTTAAAACTAAAAGAGTACCGCATCCTAACGCTGCCTTTAAGTATGATTTTGATCGTTGCTTCTCTCGTGCTTGAGCCGAATACGCCATACCTTATAAAATTTAATGAATCCAGTTGGTGGCTATATTCTTCTACATATGGACTGATTTTTCCAGCTTTATTATTGGTGGTAGCTATGTTGCGAAAAAAAGTGTAAAGCTCTATCTCCATATTCTTCGCGATATTCAGCCATACTACGAGTGAAATCGTATCACGAAGGAGGGTAATAAGTGGAAGATAAAAAACTGAATTCAAAAGAAATCAAGGAATGGGATTCACTCGATACACCGCAGATTGCTAACTCGGAAGAAGAGAAAACAATTGACGAGCGGCTTGCTGCTGTTAATGAGAGCATTGACAGGATCAGGCATGATGTAAGGTTGGGATCAGAATAAATCAGTAAGAGATTGTCTCACTAGCTATTTTGGAGCTTTTGAGACAATTTTTTTTTGCGTTAAAACATCTTTCCGTATACGGACAAGGAAAGTTGGCGCATTCCATACATACGCTTAAAAGTATAGGCAAATGAAATCTTAGGAGGGAATCCGATGATTCCATACCGTCCAGAACCATTCACCAACTTCCTTGAAGGGCAAAATATGAGACTAATAAATGAAGCGCTCGAAAAAGTACAGATAGAGCTTGATCGCGATTATCCGCTAGTTATTGGTGGCGAAAAAATCATGACCGAGAAGAAGATTATCTCGATCAATCCATCCGCAAAAAACGAAGTGATTGGACGTACAGCGAGTGCCAGTCAGGAGTTGGCAGAAAAAGCGATGCAAAATGCGGCGGAAACGTTTAAAACATGGTCCCGTGTCCCTGCCCAACACCGTTCCCGCTACCTGTTCAAAGCGGCTGCCATCATGCGCCGTCGCAAGCATGAGTTTTCCGCCTGGCTGATGCTTGAAGCGGGCAAGAGCCGTGTGGAAGCGGATGCGGACACAGCGGAAGCAATTGACTTCATGGAGTATTATGCACGCCAGATGATCGAGCTGACTAATCGCGGAAGAAAGACTCTCGTGCCGATGACGGGCGAAGATAATGATCTGGAATATGTGCCGCTTGGCGTCGGCATTATCATCCCACCGTGGAATTTCGCTCTGGCGATTGTAGTGGGGATGACAACAGCAGCCATTGTATCTGGGAATACGGTAGTTTTGAAACCGGCAAGTCATACGCCAGTGATCGCCTACAAGTTTTATGAATTGCTTGTAGAAGCAGGTATTCCGGCTGGCGTTGTGAATTACTTGCCAGGCAATGCGTCAGACATTGGAGATTTTCTGGTGGACCATTACCTGACACGATTCATTAGTTTTACCGGCTCTCGTGCAGTCGGACTGCGCATTCATGAGCGGGCATCCAAGATCACGCCGGGTCAGATCTGGATGAAGCGTCTTGTTGCGGAGATGGGTGGTAAAGATGCGATCGTCGTTCATAAAGACGCTGACCTTGAACTTGCGGCGCAAGGAATCGTTGCATCCGCGTTCAGCTTCTCCGGTCAGAAATGTTCCGCATGCTCTCGTGTCATTGTGCATGAAGACGTATATGAAAATGTGTTGAACCGCTGCGTAGAAATGACGAAACAGCTGAAGGTCGGGGATGTGCGTGATGCTGAGATGTACACCGGGCCCGTTATTGATGAGGCCTCATTCAATAACGTGATGGCATACATCGCGATTGGTCATACGGAGGGGCGTCTCGTCATCGGCGGCAAGCCGGCAGGGGACTCTGGTTTTTTTATTGAGCCAACGATTTTTGCAGATGTAGAGCCAGATGCCCACATTATGCAGGAAGAAATATTCGGCCCGTTCGTGGCGTTTACAAAAGCACGTGATTTTGACCATGCGATGGAAGTAGCCAACAATACAGACTACGGTTTGACAGGTTCCTTTTATTCACGCAATCGTGGGCTGATTGAGCGAGCGCGTACGGAGTTTCATGTTGGAAATCTATACATCAACCGCAAATGCACCGGGGCAATCGTCGGGGTTCATCCGTTTGGTGGCTTTAATATGTCCGGTACGGACTCAAAAGCGGGAGGTCCAGATTACTTGCTGCAGTTCACGCAGCCAAAGCTAACATCGGAAGCGCTGTAAGGGATGGGAGGAGAAGTACACCATGCCAGCAGAACACAGAACTGATCGGATTATCAAGCAGACAGAAAAATACGGAGCTCATAATTACCATCCGTTGCCGATTGTCATTGCCCGAGCAGAAGGTGTCTGGGTGGAAGACCCGGAAGGTACAACATATATGGATATGTTGAGCGCTTATTCCGCGCTTAACCACGGTCACTGCCATCCGAAAATCATTCAGGCGCTGAAAGACCAGGCTGATAAAGTTACGCTTACATCACGGGCGTTCTACAATGATCGGTTGGGCGAGTTTTATGAAAAAGTAGCAAAGCTAACCGGAAAAAACATGGTGCTTCCGATGAACACGGGTGCCGAAGCGGTTGAAACGGCGATCAAAGCGGTACGTCGCTGGGCGTATGATGTGAAAGGGGTGGAAGCGAACCAAGCGAATATTATCGTGTGTGAAGGAAATTTTCACGGGCGCACGACAACGCTCACCTCGTTCTCATCTGAGGAAAGCTACCGCCGTGGTTTCGGGCCGTTTACACCGGGCTTTACGATGATTCCGTATGGGGACATTCAGGCATTACAGGATGCGATCACACCGTATACGGCTGCTTTTATGGTGGAGCCCATTCAAGGCGAAGCAGGCATTGTTATTCCGCCAGACGGATTTCTAAAGCAGGCAAGTGAGATTTGTAAGAAGAATAAGGTTTTGCTTGTGGTTGATGAGATTCAGACTGGATTGGGTCGCACTGGGAAATTGTTTGCGATGGATTGGGATGGCATTCAACCAGACCTATACATCATAGGGAAGGCGCTTGGTGGAGGAGTGTATCCGATCTCTGCGGTGGTGGCAGATGCGGATATTCTTGGTGTATTCGAGCCGGGTTCACATGGCTCGACATTCGGGGGCAATCCGCTTGGCTGTGCGGTGGCGATTGCTGCGCTTGATGTACTAGAAGAGGAGCAGCTCGTACAGCGTTCACGTACGCTTGGCGAATATTTTAAGCAGGAACTGCTTACCATTAATAGCCCGATCATTAAGGAAGTGCGTGGCCGGGGTCTGTTCATCGGTGTGGAGCTGATCGAAAAAGCACGCCCGTACTGTGAACGGCTTAAAGATAATGGACTTTTGTGCAAAGAAACGCATGACACAACCATTCGTTTTGCGCCACCGCTTATTATTTCTCAACAGGAACTTGACTGGGCGATTATGCGCATTCGCCAGGTCTTGCAAAAATAATCCTGACACGGTATGCTTACTGTAACATGACGCATACAACGCGATAGGTGCCCCGATCCGGGGAGAATAGGGAAGAAAACACGCGGGCCCGCCACTGTAACCGGGGAGCCGTCCACAGTCACTGGAATAATTCCGGGAAGGCGGTGGACAGATGGCTATGATCCGGCAGCCAGGAGACCTGCCTATTGCAAGCATTGCCGTTCACGTGGAACGAACGGATACGAACCGGATATGGCACGTCCAGGTCTTCTTTGACCTGGGCGTTTTTTGCGTTGTCGCGCATGAGCATACACAAATGGAGGAAAGCAAACGATGAATACAGCGACTACAACCAAAATTGCGAACACACTACATGAGATTCAAATGCTTGATCAGAATGCGATGACTGCAGCACGGGCACGTGTCGATTTCTTAACGAAGCCACCAGGAAGCCTGGGTGAGTTGGAAGAAATGGCAATTCGTTTAGCAGGCATTCAGCGCACGGCACAGCCGACATTGGTTAAGAAAGCAGTCACCGTGATGTGTGGCGACCATGGCGTAACGGAAGAAGGAGTCAGTGCGTTTGCGTCGGAATTGACCGGCATGATGATGGGGAATTTTACACGTGAGGGAGCCGCGATTAATGTTTTTTCCCGCCAGATGGGTGCTGACGTTATTGTAGTGGATGTCGGAAGTGCGTGCGAGACGCCAGCAGGTGTACGGAATGAGAAAGTGAAGAACGGTACGGATAATATGGCCAAAGGCTCGGCAATGAGTCGGGAAGAAGCAATGGCCGCCATCGAAGTCGGCATTCGTCTAGCGGAGGAGTTAGCATCACAGGGCTATCAAGCAGTGGCACTGGGCGACATGGGAATTGGTAATACAACGCCAAGTGCGGCACTTGTAGCTGCTGTGGCAGGCAAAGCGGTTGCGGAGATTACAGGGTGCGGCACGGGCCTTGATGAAGAGAAGCGTCAGGCCAAAGCCGTGGTGATTGAACGCTCTCTTCGGATCAATGATATTGATAGCAGCTGGCGTGACCGGATGGATGCGATTGAAGTGCTGGCTCGTGTCGGTGGACTGGAAATCGCAGGGCTTGCGGGTGTGACACTTGGGGCCGCAGCATGTGGGATGGCAGTGATTGTTGATGGTGTTATTGCGGGCGCGGCTGCGATGATGGCATTTGAGATATGTGAGAACGTGCAGGGCTATTTGTTTGCGTCTCACCTTTCTCAGGAACCGGCACATGGAGCAGCTCTGGCGCATATGTCGCTTACGCCTGTACTTCATTTGCAGATGCGTCTTGGTGAAGGATCAGGCGCGGTGCTCTTGTATCCGCTGCTTGAGGCATCTTTACGCATGATGTATGAGATGGCGACATTCTCGGATATTGGACTGTAGTAGAAAGAAATAAAAACCTGTTTGTCCTATATTGTGGGGCAGACAGGTTTTTTGTATCATGATATACTGCGAAAATGATTCAAAGCGGCATGATAAGGGATACATACGGATAGCGTAGTAGAGAAGGGGGTGTGGAAAGATGGCAGGAAAGCAAATGAATCGCCGGAACGTCACGATCGCCATGATGGTCGCTACGTTTCTAGCGGCGATCGAAGTGACGATTGTGAGCACCGCGATGCCGCGCATTGCGAGTGATCTTGGCGGACTTGAGCTGATCAGCTGGGTGTATGCGGTGTACCTGCTTACGACAGCGGTTACAACACCGATCTATGGCAAGCTGGCCGATTTATTCGGTCGTAAAATTATTTTTACGATTGGAGCGATAGTGTTCCTGATCGGGTCGATGCTGTGCGGGTTATCTGACTCGATGGAGCAATTGATCTGGTTCCGTGCGTTGCAGGGCATCGGAGCAGGTGCGGTGCTTCCGGTAACGTTTACGATTATTGGCGATATTTATACATTTGAGGAGCGGGCCAAAATCCAGGGCTGGTTTAGTTCGATCTGGGGCATATCCGGCATTGTGGGTCCGCTTGTCGGTGGATTTTTTGTCGATCAATTGTCCTGGCACTGGATTTTTTTCATTAATGTACCGTTTGGCATCATTTCGATTATTATGCTGTGGATGTATCTTGAGGAATCATTCGAGAAGAAGAAAAAGCATATTGATTATGCGGGAGTTGTCACATTTACGATTGGAATGACGGCGCTTCTGTATGCGTTTCTAACCGGAGGCCAGCAGTACGCCTGGAATTCATCGTCTATTATTGGATTGTTTGTTGTAGCAGTCGTATTTCTAGCAGTCTTCATTCGGGTGGAGTTGAAATCACCGGAGCCGATGCTGCCGCTTAGTCTGTTTAAAATTCGGACCATTTCCGTATCGAATACGGCGTCATTGCTCCTGAGTGCGCTATTGATTGCGATGAATGCGTATTTGCCGATGTGGGTTCAGGGGGTGTACGGCAAGGGGGCGACGAGCGCCGGATTAATTCTGACGCCAATGTCGATTGGATGGCCACTTGGCGCGATATTGTGTGGGCGACTCATTTTAAGCATTGGGGCGCGCAGGACGTCGTTGATCGGGATTACGATTTTACTTGCGGCATCTCTTTGGCTTGCTACGGTATCGATTGCAACACCGCAGCTTGTACTGACGCTCATTATGTTTGTGGCCGGACTTGGTTTTGGTCTGTCGATTACGGTGTTTACCGTTGTCGTGCAGTCGTCTGTCGATTGGAGTCTGCGCGGGGCGGCCACGGCGTCGAACTCTTTCCTGCGTACGCTGGGACAGGCTTGTGGGATTGCGGTATTTGGGACGTTGTTCAATTCTGCTCTTTCAGGTTATATGAGCGGGAATCGTGTTCCGGCGGGTGACATGAATCAATTGCTGAACCCGGAGACGGCAAGACTGCTTCCACCGGGGATTGTCGCGGTCATGCGAGAGGGACTGGCGAGCAGTTTGCATCAAGTGTTTCTGACCTTGTTCTTCCTTGCGGGTGCAGCGCTTCTGATTACGCTTTTCCTGCCTCGGAAAAATCCGGGGGTAGCAGGAGCCGGGAAACCTGCTGCTGAGCAGAAATAAAAATAGAGACGAAGGCGGAGCCATGTGTGGCCTCCGTCTTTTTTCTGTTTCGGATAGGCGGCTTTCTATTGTATGCTAGATAAAGAAAATAGAGAGAGAAGGGCGGTTGGAGAATGAGAGCGATTATGCTACAGGGAACATCGTCAGACGTGGGCAAAAGCGTGCTTTGTACGGCGTTGTGCCGCATTTTTTATGAAGATGGCTGGAAGGTAGCGCCGTTCAAGTCGCAAAATATGGCGCTGAATTCATACATAACACGTGATGGCAAGGAAATTGGGCGAGCGCAGGGAGTACAGGCAGAAGCGTGTCGTATTGATGCGACAGCGGATATGAACCCGATCCTGTTGAAGCCGAAAAAAGATATGATCGCGGAAGTCATTGTACGGGGTGAGCATTATGCGGATATGGGAGCGGGTGCTTATCGGGAAGATTATGTGCCGAAAGCATTGCCCGTGCTGCAAGAGTCGCTTGACCGGCTGGCAGAAGAATATGAAGTGCTTGTGATGGAAGGGGCGGGAAGTCCGGCAGAGATTAATCTGAAAGACCGGGACATCGCCAACATGAAGGCGGCAGAGCTTGCGGATGCCCCTGTTATTCTCGTAGCGGATATTGACCGAGGGGGTGTGTTCGCCTCGCTTGTCGGAACACTGACACTGCTCGATGAGTCAGAGCGGGCTCGTGTGAAAGGATTTATCATTAATAAATTTCGCGGAAAATTCTCGCTTCTTAAATCCGGGCTTGACTGGCTGGAAGAACACACAGGTCTTCCGGTACTGGGAGTTATTCCGTATGCAGATACAGGCATTGAAGCGGAAGACTCGCTTGCGTTATCGAAGCTGCGGCTCAAAAAACAAGATGAAACCGGAGACGCACTTAAAGTAGCGGTCATTCGTCTGCCGCGTATTTCGAATTTTACGGACATTGATCCGCTGTATGATGAGCCAGGTGTAACGGTGCGCTTACTTGCGTCTGTGGCCGAATGGAACAATCCAGATATCATCATTATTCCAGGGACGAAAAACACGACGGATGATTTTTTGTGGCTTACGGAAACCGGGCTGGCTGCCAAAATTCAGGAAGCGGCACAGGCTGGTGCGCACGTTGTCGGGATATGCGGCGGTTATCAAATGCTTGGGACTACGCTTCTGGACCCGGACGGTGTGGAGTCGGTACATGCAGAAATAGAAGGTCTCAGCTTGCTTCCGCTCGTGACAACCTTTCAGGCGGGGAAGCGCACGGTGCGCACGATGGGGCATGTAAGCGGAGCTACCTTCGCAGCTGGACAGGAAGTACAAGGATATGAGATTCATCTTGGACGTACAGATCGGGGAGAGGGTGGCATTCCGTTGTTTACGCTTGAGGATGGCCACATGGACGGTACGCTGAATGAAGCAGGAACGGTATGGGGGACGTATCTGCATGGTGTATTTCATAACCGTTCCTTCACCCGTGTCTGGTTGAATGACATTCGGTATAAGCGAGGATTGGAGCTGGTAGAGGCGGACGTGAAGACAGAGGCGGAGATGCGAGAAGCAAGCTACACCGAGCTGGCATCACTTGTTCGGCACTATCTTGACATGGAAAAAGTATACGAGATTGTCGGTCTCACGCAGCCGACGCGTACTTGATAGAGGAGGCCGTATGACAGAGCGATCTTATCCGGCACTGCTTCGTATTGAAGGAACGAACTGCACTGTTGTTGGTGGTGGACATGTAGCTTTTCGCAAAGTAAATAGCTTACTTGACGCCGGGGCGCGTGTGACAGTGATTAGCCCGGTGCTTGCAAACGGGCTGGCTGAGTATGCATCGAACAATATAATTATATGGAAAGAAAAACGATTTGAGGCTGATGATCTGGCAGGTGCTGTACTTGTCATTGCGGCAACCGATCAGCCGGATGTAAATGTGGCTGTGTGGGAAGCCGTTCGACCCGGGCAGTGGATTACGGTGGCAGATCGCCCGGATTTGAGTACATTTATTGTACCAGCACAAGTGCGGCGAGGTCGCCTTCTGCTTACGATTTCAACAGAAGGAGCAAGCCCTGGGCTTTCCCGGCGCATCGCTCGTGAATTGGCTGTACAGTACGATGACACGTATGACATATACACGGAGTGGCTGGCAGATAGTCGGAAGATTGTGCTGAAACAGATTGATAATCCTGTAGCGCGGCGGATCATATTCGCTGGACTTTTGACGGATGAATTCTGGTTGATTGCTTGTAACAATGATCGTTCGGCATGGGATGCAGAACTGACAAAGCTTATGTGTAAGGCAGAGCGTATCGAGTAGGTGTACTAAGAAATGAGGAGGGTGTGCAGATGTTTACAGAGAAAGAGAGAGACGCGATTTATAAGGTGATTGAGACACGCAGGGATGTACGGACATTCCGTTCGGACCCGCTGCCAGCCGATGCAGTGGAGCGCATTCTAGAAGCGGCGCATCACGGCCCGTCTGTTGGATTTATGCAACCATGGAGTTTTATTCTTATTACAGCGGATGAAATTAAGGCAAAACTTGCCTGGGCAGCAGATAAAGAACGGCGCGCGCTTGCGATTCATTACGAAGGAGAGCGGTCGGAAAAATTCATGAGTTTAAAAATTGAAGGCTTAAAAGAAGCACCGCTTACGATTTGTGTGACATGTGACCCGACAAGGGGTGGCTCGCATGTACTGGGCCGTAATTCTATTCCAGAAACAGATATCATGTCTGCATCATGTGCCATTCAAAACATGTGGCTTGCTTCTTGTGCAGAAGGCATCGCACTTGGCTGGGTCAGCTTCTACAAGAAAAATGATGTGCGAGATATTCTCAGCATCCCACCGCATGTCGAGCCGATCGCACTATTGTCGCTCGGGTACACCGATCATTATCCAACTGCTCCGATTTTGGAGACAGAGAAGTGGGGGAAACGCCGGGCGCTAGATGACTTGATTTATCGTGAGAAATGGGGCGAGAAATAATGGAGAAGCCGGATCAAAAACGTGGACTGACACTTGTATATACGGGTGATGGAAAAGGGAAAACAACCGCGGCGTTAGGACTTGCCGTCCGAGCTGCTGGACGTGGGAAGCGTGTGCTGGTCATTCAGTTTATTAAGTCTCCTGAACGGACATACGGAGAGAAAATCATGTTCGATAAAATCGGAATTGAGATTCATCAGAAAGGCAGCGGGTTCACCTGGTTGAAAACGCCGGAGGAACATCGGAGTGCGTTGACAGAAGCCTGGGTGTTTACAAAAGAGAAAGTGATGAGCGGCGAGTACGACGTTGTGATTCTCGATGAGTTAAATAATGCGCTGGCAATCCAGACGTTTCCGATTGATGATGTGCTGCCACTTGGTGAAGTGCTGGAGCTGATTGCAAATCGTCCGTATGGCATGCATCTTATTATTACTGGCAGAAGTGCACAGCCAGAGGTGGTGGAAGCAGCGGATCTTGTCACAGAGATGAAACCGGTGAAGCATTATTATGAGGAAGGCATTCCGGCTGTGCTGGGGATTGAGTTTTAATGGCGCATATTGAAACATTCGGGCATGGCGGCGATCTGCGAACCGCATCGGCTGCTTTTGGCGTGCCGGAGGATCAGTTGCTTGATTTTAGCGCGAATATTAATCCGTTGGGACCACCCCCTGATTTAATGAAAAGGCTTGTCCAGGATATGGGGCGTCTCGTGCATTACCCAGACCCGGCCCACCGAGGGCTGATCAAGGGGCTGGCGAAAAAGTACGGGGTGAGTGAGCGCATGCTGGCGGTGGGGAATGGTGCGGCGGAGTGCATGGCGCTTGTCCTGCTGGCGCTTGCGCCGCGAACTGTTGGGGTGATTTATCCGTCATTTGTCGAATATACCCAGCTTGCCCGCCAGTTCGGTGCGCGTGTCGTCAGTTGTACGGGAAGGGCGGAAGATGGATTCTTGCCGACTCTTCCTGAGCTGCACATGCTGATTAAGCAGGTGGACCTTGTCTTTATCGGACATCCGAACAATCCAACTGGCTTGATGTATGATGTTCAAATTTTGCGCAAGTTGGCTGCCTGGGCCGATGAATTCGGGACATATGTGGTCATTGATGAAGCATTTCTCGACTTTTTGCCGGAGAGTCAGCAGCCGACTCTTATCGGGGAGCTTGGGCGATATCCGCGCGTCATTCTTATTCGATCCATGACCAAGTTTTATGCGATTCCAGGGCTGCGGCTCGGATTTGCGGTGGCTGCCCCGGCGCTGATTCGCAAGCTGAAAGGAAAGCAGGTGCCATGGAGTGTGAATGCGCTTGCGCTTGCAGCGGGTGAGGTGTGCTGTGAGCAGAATGAATACGAGACGGCGACGCGTTTGCTGGTGGATACGGAGCGTGCATACTTGATTGGGCGCATTCGAGAATGGTTCGGCTGGCGTGTTTGGCCGGGCAAAGCGAATTTTCTGTTGATTCGTCTGCATAAAGAAATGACGGCAGATACGATGCAGCTTGCACTTGGCAAGCGGGGTATTATGATTCGCAGCTGTGCGATGTATCCGGGGCTGACACCGCATGATATTCGGATTGCGGTGCGCCTGCGAGAAGAAAATGATCGACTGCTAGAAGCATTCGGTGCGGTATTGGTTGAGGGAGGACAACTATGAGCATCATCATGGTAACCGGCGGAGTACGCTCTGGCAAGAGTGCGTTCGCGGAACAACTGGCAAGTGAGAATGGGACGTCCGTCCTCTATATTGCCACTGGAGTAAATACCGATATAGAAATGGAAGAACGGATTGCCCTGCACCGCGCACGTCGCCCAGAAGCATGGGGACTGCTGGAAACACCGCTGGACATTGTTAGTTCGGCAGGGGAGTATGAGAACTATGAGGCGGTTTTATTTGATTGCGTATCGACGTGGATAACCAATCAATTGCTTGCTGTTCCAGAAGAAGAATGGCGGGCCGAAGTGCATACGAATGATATTATCGCACAGGCGGACGCATGGCTTGAGAGGCTGCATGCTTACAAGGGATGCGCGATCCTTGTATCGAGTGAAACCGGACTTGGCGGGGTGGCGATGTCACGACTTGGACGGTGGTTTCAAGATGTACTTGGCACAGTGAATCAGCGGATTGCGATGCAAGCGGACGAGGTGTATGCCGTGCTTTCTGGCATTCCGCTTTGTCTTAAGGGGGAGCGGAGATGAATGCGCTGTTTCATGCGATCGCATTTTTGACCCGGCTTCCGGTTCCGCGCTTGAGTACAGAGACGAAGGACTGGGAGCGAAGCCCGGCCTTTTATCCGGTGGTTGGCTTGCTGCTCGGTCTCCTACTGGCTGCCTGGGGCTGGCTTATGCAGCAGATTTTCCCCGCGTCTCTTGCGGCTGTGTTGACCCTTATATTCTGGGTTTTTATCACAGGGGGTCTGCATCTGGACGGTTGGATGGACCTTGCGGATGGGCTTGGCAGCTGGCGTGATCGGGAAAAAATATTCGCGATTATGAAAGATAGCCGAGTTGGCGCGATGGGTGTGATTGCCGCGATTTTGCTGTTTATGGTGAAGGGTGTGGCATTGTATGAGATTGTGGCATCTGGCTGGATCACGATGCTGGTGCTGCCGCCGCTTCTTGCCCGGACGATGCTTGTCGCAGCGATCTGGTTCTGGCCCTATATAACCGAGAAAGGGCTTGGGAGCGGACTGCGTAGTGGGCTTACCCGGACCATTGTGGCAGCGGGACTGTGTGGAACGGCAGCGGTTGTCATCGGCGTATACCACTTGCCAGGTCTGCTCGTTGTAGGGATATCTATTATACTAGCGGTACTATTCACACAGCGCATTCATCGCAGGCTAGGTGGACTAACGGGAGATTGCTATGGCGCACTCGTGGAGTGGACAGAGGCGTGCGCCCTTGTCGCAGTAGTTGCCGCAGGGAGGTTGCTATGAAATGGATCTGGATGCGGCATGGCGAGACGAAAGAAAACCGGGAGCGCCGCTATCTCGGACATTATGACGCACCGCTTTCTGCATCTGGCAGACAGCAGGTGGAGGAAGCGGCAGCTCTTCTTGGTAGTGAGCAGATCACTCGTGTATACACAAGCGATCTGCTGCGCTGTGTAGAGACGGCAGCGATTATGACTGCTGCTAGACAAGTTGTCCCTGTGAAGATAAGAGAGCTGCGAGAACTGGACTTTGGACATTGGGATTGTAACACATACGAAGAAATTATGAACGATGACCCGGAACGAGCGAAAAGCTGGTATAATAACCCGTACACAACGGCCCCTCCTGGCGGTGAGACGCTCTCGATGCTCGGTGACCGTGTAGATCGCTTTCTACGTACGTTGTCTCTGGATATGCAAACGGATGAGACTGCTTTACTTGTTAGTCATGGCGGCCCCATTCGCTGGTTTCAGGCGGCCTGGATGACGGATAAGATAGAACCATTCTGGCAGATGCTCGGTGTTGCGCCTGCTGGTTTTTTCGCTGTGCGTTATAACGGAGATCGCTGGAGTAGATAAATCATAGACAAAGATAAAAAATAGAGAAGCCCGTATGAGGATAGGAAAAGGAGACAATCATGAAAGCTGCAACAGGGACTGCTTGCCATACATTTGGCGAATTATTGCAGGGACAGTATGATGGCGCGCCGTTCCTCGTTTCTCTGCCGATTCAAAGTTATGTCAGGGCGACATTTTATCCCGGGGGAGCGGGGGAACTCATCACATCGCCTCGCAAAATCAAAGTGCGCCGCATTTTGCGGCGGCTAATGAATGAATACGAGATTCCGTTCGAAGGGACACTGCTGCTTGAACAGTCTCTTCCTGAAGGAAAAGGATTTGCCACCAGCACAGCGGATATGGTTGCGGCTTGCCGCGCTGTATCGAAAGCGTATCGGCTTCATCTGTTGCCGCATCATATTTCATCGCTTCTTGTGCAGGTAGAGCCGACAGATGGCATCATGTACGACGAGGTTGTGGCGTACCGCCATCATCATGGAGAAGTGATGGCGTCGCTCGGTCAATTGCCGCCGCTTCGAATCATCGGTGTGGATCGGGGAGGCCGGATCGATACCGTATCATTCAATCGGCAGGCGCAGCCTTATACGGTACAAGAAGAAAAGGAGTATGAAGGACTGCTTTTGATGCTTCAGGAAGCGTTTCGTTCTGGAGACAGTGAGATGATTGGCTATGTGGCAACCAAAAGTGCGGATATGCATCAAAAACGATTGTTGCACCCTGATCTTGAGCGGATGAAAGAGCTATGCCGTGAAGTGGATGGGCTTGGTGTAACGATTGCCCACAGTGGAACATTGGCCGGAATCCTGCTTGATGCGTCTTCGACTGATTATATCAAGCAGGAGGAAAAGCTGTGCGAGCGAATGAAAGGATGGCACCGATCGCTGCATAAGTTTTCCGTTGCAAGAAGTCAGAAAGGGATACACGTATGAGTCAACCGTTTCGGAATAACACCTTTTACCGGTCTTCCATCTGGCCGGATCTTACTATTACGAATACAGATGAACATGTATTGGTACGCACAGTAGATCCGATGACTGTATTTAGCAACGCGCTCTGGCAGGGAGGGCTTACGCATGCGTCCCATTTTGTAAATTGGAAAGTGCCGCTTGATTACCGCTGTGCGGACCCGGTGGAGCTCATGCGCACCCAGATTAGTGCCTGGGGATATCCCGTAGGCCGCACGGTTGGGCTACAGACAGCGGCAAAACTAACCCATACGTCCATTCAGGAAGAAGCGGGGGATAAATACCGCCTCATTTGCTGTGTGACAGCAGGAACAGGCAATGCGTCTCGGTCTGGTAAAGCGCGTACTACCTTTCCGGCGTATGCCTGCGGAACGATTAACACGTTTGTACTCATTGACGCCAGCATGACTACGTCTGCCATGATTAATGCCATTATAACGGCGACAGAGGCCAAAGCAGCAGCTCTTCAGGATCTTGGGGTTACGGATGAAGATGGGGAGATTGCGACTGGTACCACAACGGATGCAGTCGTGCTTGCGTCAAGTCAGAATAAACGGTACGGTGATCCGCATCAGTTCGCCGGAGCAGCGACGACGATTGGCAATGCGATTGGTCGACTTGTGTATCAAGCTGTGCATGAAGCGGTTGCGACACAGGAGGAGGGCTAGCATGGAGCGGGCTTTTGTATTACTAGCCGCTTATATCATCGACCTTGTAGTGGGTGATCCGCGCTGGCTTACTCATCCGGTTGTCTATATGGGACGGGTGATCAAATGGTTAGAGGGCAACATCCGGCATGCTTTTCCCAGGGAGGAACAGTTGAAACGGGCCGGAATCTTTTTGCCGGTGCTGCTGGTCGGAGGAAGCTATTTATTCGTGTGGCTGTTGCTGAAAGCGCTGGCGTTCATTCATCCATGGCTAGCACTTGCAGTAGAAGCCTGGTTAATCTCTACGACTATTGCGACAAAAGGACTGGCACAGGCGGGCAGGGAGATTTACCAGCTATTGAAGCAGGGGGATCTGGAAGGAGCACGTCAGGCACTCTCGATGGTTGTCGGGCGGGACACGCAGTTTTTGAATGAGCGGGAAGTGTCGCGCGGTGCGGTAGAGACGGTAGCAGAGAATATCGTCGATGCGATTTTGTCCCCATTGTTTTATGCTGCGATTGGGGGGGCGCCACTGGCTATGGCGTATCGTGCAGCCAATACGCTTGATTCGATGGTCGGCTACAAAAATGATAAATATCGCAATCTTGGCTTTGCATCGGCCCGGTTCGATGACCTGGCCAACTACATCCCAGCCCGGCTTGCGGCGGTTGTGCTGACCGGAGTTAGCTGGATTATGCGTTACAACTCGCGCGGCTGTCGGGATATGATTCGGCGTGATGCGCGCCTGCACCCGAGCCCGAACAGTGGATTTACGGAAGCGGGTGTAGCCGGGGCGCTGGAGATTCAGCTTGGTGGCCTGAATTATTATCAGGGTGTTCCATCCGAACGGGCGAAGCTTGGTGATCCGGTGCGACCGATCGAGCCGGAGGATATTCGGCGTACGGTTAGTCTGATGCATGGCACCGCGTTTTTCTTTCTTATTTTTAGCTTGCTGATTGTACTGTTTGTCTCGCTTCTCGAATAAGTAGTATAATCCGGAAATTATGTCCAAAAAGTCGCTTCGCGGAAGCGACTTTTTTTTATGGGCAGCGTCCAATAGGGTAGGGAGTACAAGAGCGAGGGGGAGACAAATGTGAACAACAAAGAAGAGATCATTCGCCAGGTGAGAGAAACGGGAAGTGAGAATGGGAAGGCGACGGTATATCATTTGCCATACGGAGAGATCGAGCCGCAATCTGTCTCGAAGTCCGTGAGTACAAAACCGAAAAAGAAAATGTGGCTATTCCGTGTTCCGGGAGCACGCATGTGGAAAAACATGCGTCGCTTTCTAGTAGTAGCAGTAGCCGGGGTACTGCTTGTGGCAGGTGGTATAGTAGTTGGAAACAAATGGATCAGTACGCCGGATATGAACAGGCAAACGGTGATTGAAGAGGTGCGAGAACTTTCGTATCTGACGACCGCAGAAGCAGTGGTCACCACTACCCTTACAGGCGAAGATGCCTACAAGTTTTATGACATGGAGCTTCCAGGAACGAAACGAGTGGTACATATGGATGTTCCGGCCAAATTGCTTGTTGGTATTAACTTGAAGCAATTAACCGCAAATGATATATCCATCGATCAGATAAATAAGCAGATTACGATTATTCTGCCGCACGCCGGGTTTTTGCAGGAGCCAAACATTGACATGGATAAGGTGAAGCTGTTCTCTGAATCCGGTATGTTCCGTCGGGATTTATCGCCTTCGGAGCAGCAGGAGTTGCTTGTGCAAGCACGCGGCAAGTTGGAGCAGGAAGCAGCCGAGAGTGGCGTGATTCAGACGGCGGAAGATCGAGCGGTACGGGTATTGCAGCAGATCTATAAGCCGGTCGGCTATCACGTGAACGTGGCCTTTCAATAATAAACTCTTGAAATTCAGCCATCACATACGAAATAATAGAAGAAGAGAGAAACCGGGATTTTGCAAGTGAAGTGAAGTGAGGTGAAATGTATGGAGATGAACGATCTGTTTACGCTGGGACTTGATCCGTTTGAGTTTATGATTTATATGTTCCTCATTCAATTCGGTCCGCAGTGGGATTGTGGAATCTTTCCGTCAATCCGACAAATTGCAGCTGTATGCAACATGAATAAGAATACAGTCGAGCGAAAGATAAAAAGCCTCGAAGAAAAGCAGCTCATTAAAATACACAAATACCAGAATAAAAACTGTTATGAGTTTTTAACTGTGGCGCAGCCGATGGTGTTGCAGAAAAGCTAAGAAACAAAGAAAAACAAGGCTAGGGAAAATACCGGCGGCCAGCCGAAATCTTCCCGGGCCTTGTTTTCTTTTCATAGAAGAGGAGACAGCAGACGGGCGACCGACTCAAGTACTCGATGATGCCACGGTCGCCTCTGATAGTCATCTAAGGTCAATTCTTTGCTGTCTTCGAGATCGTCGAAGAAATCGGCCTCTAGCTTGGCGACGGAACTGCTGTTATACAAAATGGCATTCACTTCAAAATTATGCTGGAAGCTGCGAATGTCCATATTAGCCGTGCCAATCGATGCAACCAGCCCGTCAACAAGTAAAATCTTGGCGTGAACAAATCCGGGCTGATACAGATAGAATCGTACTCCCGCTTCAAGAAGCTCCTGGAAATACGAGCGGGACGCCCAGAAAACGGTTTGATGGTCGGGTCGGCTCGGGAGCAAAATTCGTACATCCAGACCGCTTAACGCAGCCGTTTTGAGCGCCATTGTAATCGAGTCATCCGGCACAAAGTACGGGGAGGTGATGTAGATTTTCTCCTGGGCGGTAGCGATAATCGAAAAATACATCTGCCAGATCAGCTCCCAGTCCGAATCCGGCCCGCTTGCAGCAATCTGGATAATCTCTTCTCCCTCGATCTCCCCGAGCGGTGGGAAGTAGCGATCGCTGTTCACACTTTTGTCGGTTATGAAAAACCAGTCCTTCAAAAAGATGTTCTGAAGCAGATATACAGCTTCTCCTTCGAGCTGGACATGAGAGTCTCGCCAGAAGCCAAAACGTGTGTCTTTGCCTAAGTATTCGTCTCCGATGTTCAGTCCGCCGACAAAGCCAATTTTACCGTCTACGATTACAATTTTGCGGTGGTTACGGTAGTTAAGCTTATTGTTTAAGAACGGAAGAATTACCGGGAAGAAGGCCGCAACCTCTACCCCTGCTTCCCGCAGTTCAGCAATATAGGCTCGATCAAGCCGCACACTTCCGACACCATCATAAATCACGCGCACCTTTACACCTTGTCGTGCTTTGTCCATCAACACTTGCTTGAATTGTTGGCCGGTAGCATCATGACGGATGATGTAGAATTGGAAGTGAATGTGATCCTTCGCCTTTGACATGTCAGTAAGGATCTGCCGGAATGTCTCATCCCCGTTCGTCAGAATGCGGGAGACATTGTGAACGGTAAAAGGCGATTGGGATACATTCGTCATCAAATTCAGCAAACGACGCTTGGAGGCGAGATGCGGATACATCCAGAAATCGCTTTCTTTAAGCAGGGGGCGTGGACGAGTCTCAAGCTTCTTTAAGACGTCCGCGTTGCTGATAAATTTATGACGAAATAGCTTCCGTTTGCGTACATTGCGCCCGATCAAGACATACAAAATAAAGCCAACAATCGGTAGGAAGTTCAGGATAATGAGCCAGGCGACTGTGCGTGATGGATTGCGGTTCTCCAGCACAATGAGAAAAGCAATCAAAAACACAGACAGGGAAAAAAGAAAGGTAAGATACGGCTCGATGATTCCCCAGAAAGAAGCAGCCGGATGGACGGATGTGGCTGCTAGTTCAAGAGCCGGGCTAGAAAAGTTCCATGTCATCGTACACCAACCTTGTATGTTATTATGGTTTATTATATAGAGAAAGTCATCGGGAAGAAAGGAAGTTAACGATGCTCAAACGTTATTTGACGGTTCGGCCTGAAGGAGAGACAGAAATTGAGATCAAGCGTTCACGGTTTATTAGCTATGTGAAGCGGGTGGAGACACCGGAAGAAGCTGTGACATTCATTCAGGGAATTAAGAAAAAGCACTGGGATGCGACGCATAACTGCTCGGCATATATCGTAGGCGAGCACGATCAGCATCAGAAAATGGATGATGACGGTGAGCCGAGCGGTACGGCAGGCAAGCCGATTCTGGAAGTGATTAAGAAAAAAGGACTAAAGGATACAGCCATTGTCGTGACCCGTTATTTTGGTGGCGTCAAGCTTGGGGCAGGCGGTTTAATCCGCGCTTACGGCAAATCGGCCAGCGCAGGAGTTCGAGCAACCGGCGTAGTGGAGCGAGTTCTTACACGCGGCCATCATTTTGCCTTTGATTATACACATTGGGGTAAGGTGGAGAATGAGTTAAATGCGCATGGCTATCAGATTTTGAATGTTGAATACCTGGATCGGGTGACCGTGACAGTAGGAGAAGAAGAAGGAAAGGAAGAGCCGCTTACGAACTTGATGATCAATCTGACAAGCGGGCAGGTCGAGTGGACACCGGGAGACCTGGCATATATCGAGCGTTTGCAGGAAGCAGAAGATGATATTGATTTGGAAGAAGATGAATAACAGCAGGACAAACTAGCTAATGGAACAATACTCGCATTCGTTATGGCGGTTGGTATAATAGACGAGGATATATACTTTAATAGCGAAAGGACGAAGCCATATGCATTATGTAGCATTTTTACCGATTATCGACCAGGAGAAAAATAAGGAGCATCGCCCGGCTCATCTTGCACATATTAATGATCTGTTCAAGCAAGGGAAAGTAATGGCAGCAGGCCCGTTCACAGATGGAAAAGGCGGTCTTGTGATCTATATTGCAGATACGTACGAAGAAGCATTGGAGCTGGCTGAGAAAGATCCAGCTGTAACATCAGGCGCACGCACACTTGAGTTGCGAGAATGGGGCGCACTGAATTTGCCGCTTGAAGGATAAGGAGCGGTGCACTGCTTTGGTGTGAGGAGGGATACAAATGGAAGTAATCAAAATTTCACCGCGCGGCTATTGTTATGGTGTTGTCGATGCGATGGTGCTTGCGCAGCAGACAGCCAAAAACTTTGATCTGCCGCGCCCGATTTACATTCTTGGCATGATCGTACACAATCGCCACGTTGTACACGCGTTTGATGATATGGAAATTATTACACTAGATGGACCGGATCGCATGGAGATGCTGGAACAGGTTGAGAAGGGAACCGTCATTTTTACTGCGCACGGCGTTTCCCCGCAGGTGAAGGAGCGGGCACGAGCGAAGGGGCTGACGGTAGTGGATGCGACCTGTCCGGATGTTACTAAAACGCACGACTTGATCCGTGAGAAAACGGCAGAGGGTTATCATGTGATCTACATCGGTAAGAAAGGGCACCCGGAGCCAGAGGGAGCGCTCGGTGTAGCGCCTGGATTGGTGCATCTTATTGAGAAAGAAGAAGATGTGGACAGGCTGGAGCTTGATGATGAGAAGCTGATTGTGACGAATCAGACGACGATGAGTCAGTGGGATATTCGCCATGTTATGAATAAGGTGATTGCCCGTTATCCAGCGTGTGAAGTGCATAACGAAATCTGCCTGGCGACGCAGGTACGCCAGGAAGCGGTTGCTGAGCAGGCAGGGGAAGCAGATTTACTTATCGTAGTCGGTGATCCACGCAGTAATAATTCCAACCGCCTGGCACAGGTGTCAATGGATATCGCGGGCACACAGGCGTATCGCATTGGTGACATAAGCGAACTCGATATTGAATGGCTGAAGGGTAAGCAAAAAGTCGCGGTGACGGCAGGAGCTTCTACGCCAACACCATTGACGAAAGAAGTGATTCGATTTCTGGAGCAGTTCGATGAAACGAAACCAGAGACATGGGAGAAGAAGCGGACCGTGAATCCACAAAAAATGCTTCCGACTTATAAGGGATAGCATGAATAAGGCAGGCAGACCATAAAGGTCTGTCTGTTTTTTTGTGGTAGATACATAAAAGAACATCCTGTTCAACACAAAAAAAATTTGAAAATACAATAGACAAACAATGTTTGCATTACATTTAATAGGGTTTGTTCAGAATTTGTTCAGTGGCTTTTGATATTATATAGAATTGTACATTAGTTCTTACAAAAGGGGATTATTTAATGGCAAAAATCAAATCCATTTATGCAGTGTTTCTTTCGTTTCTTTTCGTCTTTTCAACGTGTATAGGGGGTTTACCTACGAATCTTGTGTATGCAAGTTCGTCTTGGGATTCAGTAGGCACTGCGGGTTTCTCAGCTGGTGGTATTTCCGACACTTCGCTTGCGATTGCCCCGGATGGAACGCCATACGTAGCGTATGTGGATGAGAAGAACAGTAAGAAACCCACGGTCATGAAGTTGAACGGATCAAGTTGGGAGGCAGTAGGCACTGCGGCTGTCTCAGATGTTGTAGCTATGAAAACTTCGCTTGCGATTGCTCCGGATGGAACGCCATACGTAGCGTATGTGGATGAGTTTAACAGTTATAAAGCCACGGTCATGAAGTTTAACAAATCAAGTTGGGAGAAAGTAGGCGATGCGGGTTTCTCAGCCGGTTTTGCTGACTACACTTCGCTTGCGATTGATAAGAAAGGAACGCCATACGTAGCGTATCAGGATATTGTGAACGGTTCTAAAGCCACGGTCATGAAGTTTAATGGATTAAGTTGGGAGAAAGTAGGCGATGTGGGTTTCTCAGCCGCTGTAGCTCACTATACTTCGCTTGCGATTGCTCCGGATGGAACGCCATACGTAGCGTATCAGGATAATGGGAACAGTGCTAAAGCCACGGTCATGAAGTTTAACGGGTCAAGTTGGGTGCCAGTAGACTCTGCGGGTTTCTCAGCCGGTGAAGCTAAGTACACTTCGCTTGCGATTGATAAGTATGGAATGCCATACGTAGCGTATCAGGATGGTGGGAACCGTTCTAAAGCCACGGTCATGAAGTTTAACGGATTAAGTTGGGTGCCAGTAGGCGATGTGGGTTTCTCAGCCGGTCAAGTTTTCGAAACTTCGCTTGCGATTGATAAGGAAGGAACGCCATACGTAGCATATAGGGATGTTGGGAACCGTTCTAAAGCCACGGTCATGAAGTTTAACGGATCAAGTTGGGTGCCAGTAGGCGATGTGGGTTTCTCAGCCGATGTAGCTGTGTACCCTTCGCTTGCGATTGATAAGGAAGGAACGTCATACGTAGCGTATATGGATGTTGGGAACAGTGCTAAAGCCACGGTTATGAAGTTTGTTCCTCCTGTAGCGGTTACAAGCGTGGCGTTGAATAAAAATACATTGACACTGACAGCGGGAGGAGCAACGGGAAGTCTAACAGCTACGGTAAGTCCAGATAATGCGACAAATAAGAAGGTAACCTGGAGCAGCAGTAACTCAACTGTAGCAACCGTAGATGCAAATGGAGTCGTGACGCCAAAAGCAGCGGGAACATCCACGATTACGGTTACGACAGAAGATGGCAACCAAATCGCAACATGTGTGGTTACGGTACAAGCAGCTCTTAGCGATCTTACGGTAAGTGAAGGAGCGTTACAGCCTGCTTTCTCGACGACACAGGATACGTATTCCGTTGATGTAACAAATGATGTGACATCGATTACCGTAGCTGCTACGGCAGCGGACCCGCAGTACAAAGTTTTCATCAAGGGAAATGAGACTACATCGGATACAATTACTCTTGATGTAGGAGCGAATACGATTCCAGTAAAAGTGGTAGCGCCAAATGATGCCGAAGAGAAGACAGCAAAGACGTATACGATTACGGCCAATCGAGGAAGTGTACCGGTATCGGGTGTCGCATTGGATTCATCAACATTGAGTCTAACAGCAGGAGGCAATACGGCAACGCTGACGGCGACGGTGAATCCAGACAATGCGACAAACAAAAAGGTAACCTGGAGCAGCAGTAACTCAACGGTAGCAACCGTAGATGCGAATGGAGTCGTGACGCCAAAAGCAGCGGGAACATCCACGATTACGGTTACGACAGAAGACGGAAACAAAACCGCAACATGTGCGGTTACGGTACAGGATGAGATAGGGGTAACGAGTGTCACGCTAGATAAGACGACAGTGAGCCTGACAGCAGGAGGAAGCCCAGCTACACTGAAGGCTACGGTAAATCCAGACAATGCGACAAACAAAAAGATAACCTGGAGCAGCAGTAACCCAACGGTAGCAACCGTAGATGCGAATGGAGTCGTGACGCCAAAAGCAGCGGGAACATCTACAATTACGGTTACGACAGAAGATGGCAACAAAACAGCAATATGTGCGGTTACGGTACAGGCAGCATCTTCCGGTGGCAGTAGCGGAGGAGGCGGTGGTGGAAGTCGAGACACGTCTTCTTCTACTAATACGCGGACCTCTTCCGTTCTAGTTGGTGAGAATGAAAAAGGAAAACAGGCAGCGAGTGTAGAGATCATCCGAACCGTTACAGCCGACGGGAAAAAGAGTGATACCGTTACTCTGGATGCCAAAAAAGCAGCCGAAGCGATTGCCAAAGCGACAGGCACCATGAATATGGTAACGCTCCCGATCCCTGACCTGAAGGGAAATGAAGCGCAGGAAATCGTAGCGAATGTACAGAAAGAGGCATTGGCTACCATGGCAGACAAAGGATTCTCTGCCCAGGTTGTGACAGATAAAGCGACGATTGAGCTTCCGAAAGAAACGGTGTCGTCTCTCAGTAAAAAAGACGTATATATGAAAATCGAGCCGGTAACGAAAGAAAACGAGATTCAACAAACCAAAACATTGCTGAGTGTACAGGCGAAGGATGGTAGTGTAATCGGAACTTCGTTACACATCGAGACAAACTTCTTGGGTCGTACGAAAATCACACTCCCATTAACGGGAATGAACATTCCGACAGATGCGAAGAAACAGGAAGATTTCCTCCAATCACTTGGCGTCTTTATTGAGCATAGTGATGGGGAGAAAAAAGTCGACAAAGGCGAAATTCAATATGACGAGAAGCACAATCCGATCGGTCTCTCTATTTGGGTAGATAAATTCAGTACGTTCACACTTGTCAATCTGCCGAAAACAAAAGTTCCGGTATTCACCGACATTCAAGGTCATTGGGCCCAATCACATATTCAGCAGCTTGTACAAAGCGGAGCGGTTAGCGGCTATCCAGATGGAACGTTTAAACCAAACAAGACGATTACGCGCGCTGAGTTTGTAGCGATGGTTGTCAAAGCATTTGGCTTACAGCCGAAAGAGAATATGGATATTGCTTTTACCGATACGAAAAACCACTGGGCAAAAGCTGCGATCGAAACAGCGTATGCGAATGGCATCATCAATGGCTACAACGCGACCACGTTTGGAGCAGATGACACGATTACGCGTGAACAAATGGCAGTTATCCTGACGAACATCAAGAAGAACGGTACAGAAGGAAAACAGCTGTCATTTAAAGATGCAACGTCGATCTCTGCATGGGCACAGAAAGCGGTGAGCCGAGCTGTGGAAGAAGGAATCATTATGGGTTATCCCGATCAAACGTTCAAGCCGAATAAAACGGCGACAAGAGCGGAAGCCGTAACGATGATTCACAACGCTTTAACTATGAAATAAGAAAGTAACAGGAAGCCAGACATATTCCCTTAAAGGGTAGTATGTCTGTTTTTTTTGTTTTAATAATTTTCAAAAAATACTTGCTGTACTATGACAGAAGTGTTATGATACAGATAATAAGAAAACGGATATGGAGGGATTTTGTTATGATACAGAACCATGTAGGTCGCCAATATTGCCTGTCGCGTGAAATGAAATCGTTTGTCGTAGAGGAAATGGACCGTCTGTTCTTCGCCTGTCGTTATGAAGGTTCGAATGAAGGCTTTGTGATTGAGAAAGATGCATTCCACCGTCAGGTACAGCGTGGTCGTATTGTAGCAGGTCCAGTTGACACGGCACTCGCGATTTAAGTAGGAACACGGCGTCAGTCTACCGCATAGGATACAGAGAAAAAGGTGATGCGGATGAGACGACGAGCATATAGGAGACAACAGAGCTCCTGTAATGAAGTGAAACAGGGGCACGTAGCGGTTCCAGAAAACTTTCTGATGATTCAGCAGTTTGTGGATAAAGGGGGAAATCCATGGCGGCTGAATCCGGTGGAGACAGCGGAACGAGTCGGGATTGCCAATTTAGGCTTTAGCCCGGGGGACAAATTTGTCTTCCGTAGCTACTATGTAGATTACGGTTCCGGTTTGAACCATGCGCTGGTGGATGCACAGCATGGAATTTGTAAGTTCCTTGTTGAACTGTATCAGCCGGTACGGCAGGGAGGCTCAGGTATCTGGGCAGTAGAGAGAGTTACATTGTTAGGTGTATAGCTGTTCGATATGAAAAGAGCAGGCTGCTTGTTATGGCAGCCTGCTCTTTTCATTTTACTTCAAGTGTCCCACTGAATCCGGTTTCAGGATGTCCCGGTGTATCAGAGACAAAAGGGAACGTTCCTTTTTTGATCGCCTGGAATTCAATGGTACTTAGCTCATCTTTTTTTAGGTCCGGTGAGAAAATGTGATAATCAGTTAGCGTAAAATTGTGGGTCTGACTGTCTGTGTTACGAATCACAAGCGAAACCGTATCTCCCTGCTTACATGTCAGATGATTAGGGGAAAATCCGGTTTTTGTAATCATAATCGTTTGTGACATTCGGGTCGTAAGGGTAAAGACACGACCATGCTGCTGATTCCAGGTAAATACGGCTACATTGATCGCAAGCAGTATCAGGACCCATAAAATACGAGTGCGACGCATTAGCGCTCAGGACTCTCGGGACCGGCACCCGGTTGTGTTTTGCTGCGGAATTGCTCCGCTAGATTGACAGTGAACAGATGGTGTGTCGGATAGAAATATACATACGGCTCGATGCGGCGATTTTCCGGTGTAATCTGGAACATCCACATCTCAGGTGTCGTTGTCATGCCTTCGTTCATTCGGACGTTATAATAGACCGTATCCCAGTATCCGTTTTTATAAGCGAGCAGCGTTAACTGACCATGCAGACGAGCAAGTGCATCACTTGCAAAGCGCGGATCACGAATGACGGGAGCTGGAAAGGCAGGTGTAAGCCCGTTTTTGTCTGTTTTAGTTCGGTATCCATTCTCGGCTACGACAACTTCTGCATCTGCGAGTGGTTTTTGAGTGGTCGAATCAATGACTTTAACTTGAAGCATGGCCCACTTGTCCCATTTGTTTGCACCCGGGATATCAGGTCCTGGCTTGACGGCTGGTTGTAAGGTCAGTGGATCACTGCTTTGACGATGAACGGTCTCATATTTGAACTCGGGAAGAGGTTTGTGTTCGGGCTGTGGCGCCGCCTTAGTCTGGAAGGGCAAAGCGCTGAGCAGTGCAGACAACAGAAGAGGGGGCCACCACTTTTTCATGTGTTTTCCTCCGATCATGGGATTTTCACCAGCTTTTTGCCTTCATAATAGAACTGCAGAATTTGGAGCATATTTTTATTTTGCTTTTCTGCTAAATACTGGCTTCCATTTTGAGACATTTTTTGGGCGTTACGGTACTGAAAGTTCGGGTCATTTGGATAGCCTGCACGATAGTTCAGTTCAAAAATCGTATCATCGCTTTTGACATAAGCGAGGTTCATGACTTCATCGAATGCGGCATTCGTGCGTGGCATGCTGGTACCTTCCCGATACACCTGGAAGTTGGTCGTGTTATCAACGGAGAACTTCTGATTATCAATCGTTACTGGATTGAGCGCGTGATACCAGGCGAACATTTTAATGGCCATCGCGCCAGCTTTCAGAGATTCGGGCTCCCAGGTTGGCAGCCATTCGTTCGGCAGTACATTACGGATGTACGTTTCAAATGGCAGGGACATCACATACAAAATACGACCTCGTGGATTCGGTTCGCCACCCGGCTTGCTCTCACGTACGGCCACAAGCAGATTGCCCGGAACGGGAGTTTGTCCAATTTTTGGTTCGTTTTGCGCGTTTGCCGCTGGTACGGTCCAGAATAGTTGGACCGCTAGACATACGAGTAGAGCCGCACACAGCGTGAAAAAAGAATAACGGCGCATGCATATTCCTCCTTTATATGTAAGCATCTTTCTTGCTATGGATTAGTATGGGAAGAAACGGCTGTTTTGATCGCTGAAATAATTGGAAATTATGTTTTGGGGTAGGGGAAGTCCAAAGTTTGGTGGTGGGTAAGAGAAGGGATGAGCCCGTCACTTTGTTACGCTTAGCGGAGAAGAAGGGGCTGGCCGCTCCAGGAGCCAGGTGAACTCGCCCACAAAAAGAGGCCGGGGGAGTTTCTCATAGAAGTGTTGTGGGCAAAAGCCCGTTCACCAGTCTCCTTCCGCTGGGGAGTCGCGTAAAGGCGTTCCTTGGCTCATCCCTTCTCTTATCCAAGCAAGTTTTTGTGCTCTACGCTCAAACACAAATTTTCATGTTGGGCATATATAATGAAATAGGGTGTCTTTGACGTCATTTAATGACGTCAAAGACACCCTATTCTTACAAAAAATAGCTGTTATATAGCAATGTTTTGTATCAAACGATTTGTTTGTTGTTTGAATGAAAAAGTAGGTTGGGAGCAGAGAAGAGAGAAGCAGGGAACGCCTTTACGCGCCCGCCTAGCGGAAGGAGGGAGGCAAACGGGCCTTTGCCCGCGACCATTCAGCGAAAAGGCTTCATTGTCTCCTTTTCGCGGGCGAGTTTGCCGGACTTCTGGAGCGGACAGCTTCCGCATCATTGGAAGCGTAATAAAGTGACAGGCTTCTCTCTTCTCTGCTCCCCCGCCCAAACTTTCTCGATTCCACTAACCGCAAACAAACGTATTTTTATATGCCGCAGCTACCCGTGCTGCATCCACCGCTGCCACAAGACGATGCAATCTCTTCTAAGCGCCCAATCGGAAACGCTTTTTCTTCGTCCGAAGAGCGGAAGTGGCCCCATGCCATAACGCCGTTCAGATAGCGGACAAAAAACGGTTCCTCATAGCCGATAACGGTATATTCTTGACCGGACATATAATCATCGGGATCAAGCAGATAAGAGCGGGCCATAAAAAATTTCGATTCGAGAATCGATGCTTCCGAGATATATCCAGCCTGGTATTTACGCATGCTTTCCTGCCGAAGCTTCTGCATCTCGGCTTGTAGCTGTTGTTGGGTCATTTCGCTGTAGCGAATCATAGGTGAACCTCCTTATCAGGTATCTAGTATCGTTAGTATAACACAATGCAAAAGCCCGGAGCATATGCGTATGCTCCGGGCTTTTGCATTGTGTTATTGCACGCGTCCACTGTACGGAATTTGAGAGAGGTAGCCGTTAAATTGCTGGTAGGTTTGATCGAGCTTCGGCTGTTGGGCGACTTCAAGGGTATACATCCCTTGCTGGAACATGACATTATAAATGTCGCGTGCGCATTGGTGCGTTTCTGTCAGGCAAGTCATGATTGCTTGATGCAGGGAATCGTGGCTTGCTTCACGTACTGCAATATTAAAGCCATCTGTCAAATACTTCTCGGTGGACAGAATGTCTGTGATGCGGTCCATATCAGACATGGTGGTGCCACTTGACTGTGCCGCCGGGGTTTTGGGGTTGCCGATCTTTGTATTCTGCATGCCGATTCCTCCTTATTGTGCTGGCAGTGATGCTGTTGCGGAACTATTGTTGTTCTGGCAGTGCGTAAGCAGCGTATTATAATGGCGTTGGTGCATTTGGCCGGTTTGATCAATGATCTGTTTGATTTGCGGGTCGGTACATTCTTTTGCGTAGTGGCTGCATTTTTTGGCGGCGACGAGCAGCCAGTTCATCTGGTCTGCTAAATAATTGAGGTCTTTTCCGGTAATAACCTGCGGTGGCGTGGTGAACATAGGTTGCTGAGACTGGCTCTGGCCTGTCATTTGTTGCTGCATAGTGGATGCTCCTTTCAATCGTAGCGTACAGCTACTAGTGTGTACAAAAAAAGCTGACGCATGTATTCATGCGTCAGCCATTGTAAGTTTTGCAATTCGGATGGTAATGGTGTGCAGTTCAATATTCAGATGCTGCACATACGTATCATAAATATACTGCCGTACAGTTTCTGCGACTGCTGGCAGGGAAGAGCTACGTGCTGTTTTCAGGTGAAGTTCTACGGCGACAGTTGGCAGATCAGTCAGACTGACTTCAATCTTGCCAACCCCTTCTACTTCAGGAACGGCAAGACAGCTTAAGGTTACCAGCTTGCGCAGCACGGGCTCAGCCACATGCACACGCCCACCGCCGAAATCAGGCTGTACAATTGTTGTCTCGCCAATGACTTCTTTGCGGGCTGAAAAAATTTTCTTACCCTGCTTAATCAAGCGGGAGAAGAAATCCTGATCCACCTGAATGTGGGGAATCGGAATGACGTGCTTTCCTTCTGTCTGGCGCGTATACAAAGCTGCTTTGATCTGACTCGACGAGCGGATATCTTCAATAGAGATATACGTCTGAATCGGACCGACATCGAGTGCGTCGGCGATGCGATTCACCATTTTGCGTGACGTGCCGAGCAGCAGGATGCGTTCGATGCTGTGCGCATGAATCGCATCTCGTACTTCGGCCCGGTGCTCGTCATAGAAAAAAATTGCACGTTTGACGGCCTGCACGGTTGTTTTCTCATACTTGGCAGAGGTGCCGCATACTTTGCGCCCACGATAAATCAGAAGGCCGTCATCAATAATGGCCTGAATGTTGTATTTATGTGCTACCTCAAGGGCGCTTGTGCTTTTGCCCGTTCCACTTGGGCCATACAGTGCAAAAACGTCCATACTGCATCTCCTTTTGCCGAATTGAAGCGGTTATTTTGATGTGACGGATGCCTCTGCACCCATCTCTTCTGAGCGTTCTGTGGCACGACGGATGCAGGCACGGATCGCTTCCTGAAAACCATGCTCGGCAAGTACGGCAAGGCCGGCAGCGGTTGTGCCGTTCGGACTTGTTACGTTGCGGCGGAGTACATCCGGCTCAGCGCCCGGTTCTAGCAGCATATTCGCAGCACCAATAATGGTCTGCAAAATAAGGCGGCGGGCCACATCTGGTTCGAGTCCCATATCGCGTCCTGCATCTTCCATCGCTTCTACGAGGTAATATACATAAGCTGGGCCACTTCCGGAAAGTCCAGTTACAGCATGCAGTTCCTCTTCCTTAACAACTTCTGCGATTCCGACAGCTTCAAAAACCGTTGTAGCAATACTCATATCTTCTTCGGTTGCATATTGACCCGGAGCAAGCGCAGTAGCGGACATTCCGATGGCCGCCGATGTGTTCGGCATGGTACGGATAACAGCTGCGGGATGACCGAGCAGGCTTGAAATGTAGTCGGTTGATGTTCCAGCCAGTACGGAAATCACGAGTTGATCCGGGCGTGTGAATGAACGAATACCTTCGATTGCAGTTGCCACATCTTTTGGCTTCATAGCCAGTACGAGAATATCGGCTGTACGAATGGGGTCTTCTTTGTCAGGTGCGGCAATGCCGTAGCGGGTAACCAGTTCTGTGATGCGATCACTGTTGCCCCGGTTGTTCGCATAAATCTGCTGAGCGGGCAGCAGTTTTTTGGAGACCAGCCCGGAGATGAGAGCTTCTGCCATTGAGCCTGCGCCAATGAAACAAATACGTTTGTCGTGAAGCATAATCGAGTACCCCCTTAACGAATCTGGCCTGTGCCATGGATGATGTATTTTGAGGATGTAAGCGCTGGGAGTCCCATTGGACCGCGTGCATGCAGCTTCTGGGTGCTGATGCCAATTTCGGCACCGAAGCCGAACTCGAATCCATCGGTGAAGCGGGTAGATGCGTTATGGTAGACCGCAGCAGAATCGACGCGAGTGAGAAACGCACGTGCATTTTCAGCTGATTCGGTAATGATCGCTTCCGAATGTTTGGTGCTAAAACGGTTAATATGAGCAATCGCTTCTTCAACAGAATCGACGATGCCAATCGTCATAATGTAATCATTGTATTCAGTTGACCAGTCTTCGTCCGTCGCAGGAAGGATCGCCAGGTCAGGAGCCAGCTCACGGGTACGTGCGCAGCCGCGCAGCTCCACATTCTTCTCTGTGAGAGCAGTCAGGATGTCTGTGAGGTGCTGCTTGGCCCAATCTGCATGAACGAGCAAGGTTTCTGCTGCATTGCAGACGGCCGGGCGCTGTGTTTTGGCGTTAAGTACGATATTCGTCGCCATGTCCAGTTGTGCACTGGCATCGAGATAGATGTGGCAGTTGCCAGCACCCGTCTCAATAACGGGAACAGACGAGTTCTCGACAACAGAGCGGATGAGACCTGCTCCACCGCGTGGGATGATGACATCGAGATAATCATTCAGGCGCATCATGCGGTTTACTTCTTCACGCGTGCCTTCATCGAGTAGCTGGATTGCTTCGGCCGGGATCGCTGTGTCCGTGAGTGCCTCGCGCAACACAGTGACAAGTGTGCGATTAGAATGCAGAGCAGAGGAGCTACCGCGCAGGACGACCGCGTTGCCTGCTTTCAAGCATAGGCCGGCTGCATCTACGGTTACGTTCGGACGGGCTTCATAAATGATGCCGATGACGCCGAGTGGAACCCGTACTTTTTCGACTTGCAAGCCGTTTGGCAGCTCCCACGCTTCGAGAACATCGCCGACTGGATCAGCGAGAGTTGTAACTTGACGTAGACCGTCTGCCATATCTTTAATGCGTGCTTCCGTTAAGGTCAGACGGTCAAGCATAGCATTCGTAATGCCGCTTTCTTTGGCGGCAGTTGTATCTTGTGTGTTCGCTTCGATAATATGTGCCATGTGTGTCTCAAGCGCATCTGCCATGGCGAGAAGCGCTTGATTTTTTTGTTCGGTAGTTAGAGCTGTCATCGCAGCAGCTGCTTCACGTGCGCGAGTCGCTTTGTCGATCAGATTCATTGAATAATCTCCTCTCGTGTTTCTTCTTTATTTTCTTCCATATATAATGTCACCCAGTTGTCGCGGTGAATGGCCTCGATCCGGGACGTTCCAAGCACTTCCTGACAGGCTGGACCGGACTCGCCTTTAACCTGACGAAGTTGATTGGCATCATAGCGCACTTCACCCTTGCCAAGGCGACGGCCCAGTGTATCCCATACTTCTACCACATCACCTGCTAAGAAGCTTCCAACGACGTCTGTGATGCCTGATGGCAAGAGACTCTTTCCTCCGTATAGAAGGGCGGAAGCAGCCCCTGCATCGACCTCAATTCGTCCCGCGCAGTCCGCATGGAAGGCGATCCATTGCTTGTGTGATTTGAGGGAGCCTTGCATTTCATTACGGAAATATGTCCCTGCTCCTTCGCCTGCGAGAATGAGTAGCAGCTTATCGGCCCCGTCCCCGGTTCCGACGAAGATGTCGATGCCAAGGGAGAGTGCGAACTTAGCGGCATTAATTTTCGAGCGCATGCCACCCGTGCCGACACTTGAGCCTGCGCCGCCCGCAAGCGCCTCAATCTCCGGTGTAATCTCATGCAGGAGACTGAATTTTCGCGCATGTGGATTTGAGCGAGGGTCCGCATCGTATAAACCGTCCGTATCGGTTAGGATCATTAGACCATCAGCATGTAGAAATCCAGCCACAAGTGCGGAGAGCATGTCGTTGTCGCCAAAGGTTAATTCATCGACCGCCACACAGTCGTTCTCATTAATAATTGGAATCATGCCCCGTTTAAGTAATTCGTTGAGGGTATTATACGCATTGTGATAACGATTCCGTTTGGCAAAATCGTCTCGTGTCAGCAGAATTTGTGCGGCGGTTAATCCGTGTGTGCCGAGTCGTTCATTGTATGCCTGAATCAGAAGTCCCTGACCAACTGCTGCGGCTGCCTGTTTGCCTTCGATGGTTACGGGGCGAGATGGATAACCAAGTGCGGTAAATCCAGCCGCAACTGCTCCAGACGAGACAAGAATGACATCGTGCCCTGCTTGGCGCAGAGCTGCGAGTGCATCCACATGCCCGATTAACTTCTCGTGGGACAGCCCGCCGTTCGGATTGGTGAGGGAACTGCTGCCAATCTTCACTACTATGCGATTTTTCTTTTTGTTATCCATCCCGATCTCTCCTTATGTTTTATACCAATAAAAAAGCCTTTCGTCCTTATCGAAATAAAAGGACGAAAGGCTAGCTTCCGTGGTACCACCTTGATTGACGCATGATTGTCGATATGCGCCCGCTCTCCTTTTTGGTAACAGGGTGAGGGAACCCCGGCTAGCTTCATTTGCCAGCACTCAGAGGGAGGTTCGGACATGCCATACGGCGAATCTCGCAGCCATGGATTCGCTCTCTGATCGCTGGGCGTATGTCGTACTAGTCCTCGTCAACGCATTGTGTATAAGTACTTTCATTATGTTGTCCCTTTATCCAATTGTCAAGCGAGCGTAAAAAATTGTAGATTGTATAATCTGTCAATCACTGCACACGCTAGTAAATGATTCTTTGGGAAGAAACGGGGGAACTGCCATGGTTGATTTTAAGAAGCCAAAAACGCTCAAGTCAAAAAATAAACAGGATGATGGCAGGGAAGAACAAAAGCAGTCATCGCCTGACGCTACAGCATCCAAAGAGGATGATCGGCAGCTTCCGCCGTTTGATCAAATTGGGATTGATCCATCCAGTGAAGTGAATACAGCACGTTTGAAGGAAGCGTTCGATAATGTGGATGTGTTTGTCGCCCACTCGCTTCGTTTTGTACGGACTCAAAAAGATGAGGAAGCGCCGCTATGTGGTGCGATTTATTTTTTGGATGATCTGGTTAATGAAGTGGTTGTTGATCTACATATTCTACATCCATTGCTTGATATGGGACCGGGCCCATTCCTTAAGAACATCGAGGAAGAAGTGCTGACCGCGAAGAAGTTCGCTCCGGTCAAAGATTTCAAAACAATGGTGGAAATGATTACATCCGGTTGTACGGTCGTTCATATTGATGGTATGCAGCATGCTGTTGCTGTGATTACACCGGGATATCCCACTCGCTCTGTATCCGAGCCGGAGGCAGAGCCGCTCGTGCGCGGTCCGCGCGAAGGGTTTACCGAGAAGTTACAGGATAATACGGCACTCATCCGTAAACGATTGCGCACGCCTGATTTGAAATCAGAAATGATCAAGCTTGGTCACCGCAGTCATACGGCTGTCTGTCTGATGTATATACGTGATCTCGTAGATGACAACGTACTGGCTGAATTGCATGACCGTCTGAACCGTATTGATATTGATGTGCTGCTTGAGAGTGCGGAGTTAGAGGAGTTAATTGAAGATGAGGTGTATTCGCCATTTCCGCAGATTTTATCAACCGAGCGGGCAGATAAAGTTGCGTCGGCACTAAGTGAGGGGCGGATTGCGATTATTATTGACGGCACTCCGTTCGTCTTGATCGTGCCGTCTGTATTTTTTGATTTTATGCAGGCGAGCGAAGATTATTATCAGCGCTTTTATTTTTCTGCGGTTATTCGATTGCTCAGAACGTTTACCTTTCTGATCTCACTGCTTGGCCCGTCTCTTTACGTGGCGATTACGACCTTTCATCAGGAGCTCATTCCGACGCCGTTGTTGTTGACGGTTATTTCGGCACGTTCCGGTGTTCCTTTTCCCGCTCTTGTCGAAGCACTAGTAATGGAAGTTTCATTTGAAATTTTACGGGAAGCAGGCGTTCGCCTGCCACGTCCGGTGGGCTCGGCTGTCAGTATCGTAGGAGCGCTGGTCGTTGGCCAGGCCGCTGTGGAAGCAGGGGTAATCTCACAGGCCATGGTCATTGTCGTAGCGTTTACAGGCATTGCGACCTTTACCATTCCTGCGTTTAATCTCTCTATGTCTACGCGCCTACTCCGTTTTCCGATCATGATTATTGCGGCAAGTCTTGGGTTATACGGGATTGCACTTGCACTTGTTGTGCTTGGGATTCACATGTGTTCTTTGCGCTCGTTTGGTGTTCCATATATGGCACCGGTCGCTCCAGCGTATGTACGGATGTGGGGGAGTGAAGTGCTCGTTCTCCCGTTTGGCCGCCGTAAGATGCGCCCGGCTTATATTCAGACGAAAGACATACAAAGACATGGACCGAATCGGAAGCCGATGAGTGAGGAGGGAGGAAAACAGTGAAGCGGCGAGCATTTTTTTTATGGGCAATGTGGCTGATGGTTCTCCCGCTGCTTCAGGGGTGTGGAACATCTTCCGGGGGCTTGGCGGTCCGTGAATTGAACAGGCTGAATGTCGTATTGGCAAGTGGAGTTGACTATGACGAGAAGAAAAAGCAGTTCGTCATTACGATTCAGTCGTTAAAGCCGGCCAAAGAAAAAAATAAACCGTCATCACCAGATGCTGTGTATATCGCAACAGCTTCCGGCAATACCGTTATGGAGGCCGCCCGGAATTTACGTGCTTTTACATCGGGCACATTGATCTGGTTTCATAGCAAAGTCATTGTACTTGGAAAAGATGTGCTGAAGGATAATCACTTGAGAGAGGTAATCGACTTTTTTGCCCGAAATCGGGAGAACAGGTATTCCAGTTGGGTGCTTATCGCACAAAATTCCGCTAAAGAAATTATTACGTCCCAAGCGGGGAGCGAAATTGCCATTTCTGATGAACTGATTGGCATTATCAGTAATCAGGCGGAGTATGCACAGTCAGCCACACTTATGTTCCGGGATATGATGAACAGCTATACAAGTCCATCGCGTACGTTTGTTACAAGTATAGTTCGCAAAACCTCGCAGGGGAAAAAAAGCTTCATTGAAATTCGCGGGGGTGCTGTGGTTAAAAATGGGGTTTACGAGACAGACCTGGCTCCTGAGGAGTTACGTTCTCTACGTTGGATTCGTAAGATTACGGATGTGGAGCCAGGTAGCGTGATTTCGATTCCGCTTCATAAAGAAACAACAGGAGATGAAGCAAAAACCGCTGTTGAGCTACGTATTCAGAAGCGAAAGCCACAGGTCGAGATTCGTAATGATATTCCGCATGTTTCAATTGAATTACAAACTAGCGCTACCTTAATGGAAAGTGATACTGAATTCAATCTGAAAGACCCGAAGACTCAGGAGAAATTAAAAAAGGAACTAGATATGTTCGTGCAGCAAAATATACAGCAGTTGCTAACTAAAATGCAAAAAGAAAAAAAGACCGATGTTTTCGCATTCGATCAGCTTGTCCATCGACAGCATAAGGAATATTGGCGCACGCACAAGAAGGAATGGGAGCGAATTTATCCTGAAATTCCGGTTACGGTTACGATTGTATGGAATAATCTTCGCTACGGTATGATTACACAATTGGAAAGGGGCGGAGCCGATTGATCTGGTTTCTGCTGTTTATCGTATTTCTGATTCACTTCGTCGTAACGATGCGTAATCTTAAAAGGCAGAAAGAGCGGAAAGAATTAATTGTGTTCTCGGTTATTAGCATACTAGCGATCTCAATCATTGCTGCTCATCTTTTGCTGGATATTCCTCCTCTTATGAACTATTTGTTTCACTGGATGGGACCGTTATCTGAACGACTAACGTTCTCGCTCTTTGGTATTAAACTGCAAGGAGGAAGCTAACCTATGCTTGAAGATGGGCGAATTTCATGGGGACAGCTGTTTATTCTTATGGTTGTGTTTATAACGGGGCTAGCGAGCAATTTGACTTCGGACTTTGCATTGGTACGTCAGGATGGAGTGATTGCAAACCTATTGGTGATTCCATTTAGTATCGTAACCTTTCTTATTATTCAGGAGCTGCAAAGGAGACACCCAGGACAGACTCCTTATGAGTATGGGAAGACAATTCTGGGGAGGTGGGGTGGAATACTGATTGGTATTGTCTATATGTATATTACCATCGAAATTTCCATGATGCTGCCGAGAGTTTTTGGGGAGTTTGTCGTTACGGTTTTGACTCCGGAAATTCCAGTTGAGGCGTATACGATCACGATGGTGCTTGTGGGTGTATATGTAGTGTATGCTGGGATTGAAGCGATTGCTCGATTTACTCAGATGGCATTTCCCATTTATGTATTTATCCTTGTTTTTATTAACTTTTTCCTGATTAGACAAGCGAAAATCGAAAACGTATTTCCGTTTTTTGATAATCCTGTTGGCGAGATTGCTTATGCTACGTATTTGCAGTACGTATTTCCGATGGGAGAAGTCGTACTGTTTTCCAGTATCCTGCCGTATGTGAGAGGAAAACGGCCAAAGTTTTTTTCACCCTTACTGGCAATTGTAATCAGTGGTTTTTATCTGGCATACCGCGTATTTATAACAGTCGGAGTTCTGGGCAAAGAGACAGTGGGAATTTCTACATACCCATTCATCCAGGCGATTCGTTTTATTAAGATTGGCGAGTTTATTGAACGACTTGATCTTCTATTTTTAGGGATCTATATTATGATTACGGTCGTTGAATTTAGTCTTATTTTTTATATGCTCGTCCAGGGAGTGGCGCAGATGACGGGGATAAAAGATCGGAAAGCGATTACATTTCCGCTTGGTCTCTTGATTATTGGCCTGTCTCAAGTGTCCATTAGTAACACACTAGACCAGACTCGATATATGTCAGAGGTTCGGTTTCTTACTTCACCCATCTGGATGTTTATCATCCCCCTGCTGCTTCTAGTGATCAGCCGGATTCGCTTTGGTAAGAGGAATACATCAGGAGGACAGCAGGCAGTGGTACGTACAGATAAGATCCAAGAAGTGAATAAAATTCAGACATAACCAGACGATTTTTTCGTCTGGTTTTTCTTATGGCGCTCCCGTACAATGAAACAGGGTTTGTATTTTACAAATTAACGATTTTTCCTTACAATTAAAAGAATATGTGACAGTAAGAAAGGGGTCTAGACCTGAATGATTCAAGTGAAAGACTTGCATAAATATTATGGAAGCCTGGAAGTTCTGAAAGGCATTGACTGTGTAATTAACGAGAAGGAAGTAGTCAGTGTCATCGGTCCGTCCGGGTCTGGAAAAAGTACATTTCTGCGCTGTCTGAACGGACTTGAGGAGTTGACAAGCGGGCAGATTATTGTAAATGGGCATAACCTGGCTGATCCAAAAGTAGACATTAACCAGGTACGGATGGAAGTGGGCATGGTATTCCAGCGCTTCAATCTGTTCCCGCACAAGACTGTGCTTGAGAATGTGATGCTCGCACCGATCAAAGTATTAAAGAAAGACAAAGAACAAATGCGTAAACAAGCAATAGAACTGCTCAAAAAGGTAGGACTAGCTGACAAGGCAGACATTTACCCAGATCGTCTGTCGGGCGGCCAGATGCAGCGGGTAGCGATTGCACGGGCGCTTGCGATGAATCCGAAGGTAATGCTGTTTGATGAGCCAACTTCGGCACTGGACCCGGAACTTGTAGGTGAAGTGCTGGCGGTTATGAAAGAGCTTGCCCAGGAAGGCATGACGATGATTGTGGTGACACATGAGATGGGATTTGCTCGTGATGTATGCGACCGTGTGATCTTTATGGATCAGGGCATCATTATGGAGGAAGGCCGACCGGAAGATGTATTTACGAATCCAAAAAATGAACGGACGCGTGAGTTCTTACGTAAAGTAATCAACGTGCCGGAGAAGGCGTAACGTATGAGCGAGAAAACAATCGCCTGTCGGGGCTTCCTGCGCGGATTTACGCACCGTTACGAAAATCCGATTCAATATTTGCTCACGCTTGGAGATGATACCATCGTGATGAATGAGTGGATGGGCAAGACGGTGCGCATTGCATTCCTTGAACGGATTGCCTGCATCTCCTGTGGGCGCTCGATTAAGAAGACGTACAACAGCGGGTACTGCTATCCGTGCTTCACGAAGCTGCCAGAGAATGATCTGTGCATTGTGAAGCCGAATGAGTGTCATCATCATCTTGGCACATGCCGCGACCCGGAATGGGGTGAAGCCCATTGTATGATTCCCCATTATGTTTATCTTGCGGTGAGCAGCGGGGTTAAGGTTGGGCTAACCCGTAAGCATAATGAGCGTAAGCGCTGGGTAGATCAGGGGGCAGTGCGAGCAATTCCCATCGCGGAAGTGCCGAATCGTAAGCTGGCAGGCGAGCTTGAGGTCCATCTGACACAGTTCGTGGCGGATAAGACGGACTGGCGGAAGATGCTTAAGGGCGATGTGACACTTGTTGATCTGCTTGCGGTGCGGGACGAGCTATATGCGCATTTTCCAGAAGCGTTCCAATCGTATCAGATCGCGGAAGATGAATGGTTGGACATTGTCTATCCCATACTTGAACAGATTACAAAAGTAAAAGCGTATAATTTGGACAAGCAGCCCGTCATTGAAGATGAACTGATCGGAATAAAAGGGCAGTACATGATTTTTAAGGGAGGCGTATTGAACATACGCAAATTCTCTGGTTATGAAGTAGAGATGAGTGTGTAGCGCTGTAATCGGATGCCCGCCTTCCACTGGGGAGGCGGGTGTTTGCACTTTTGCCAAGAGAGAGGAGAGAGACGGATGAGAGCAAATCGATTGATTGTATGGATGGGGCTTGCGATGATACTGTTCGTAACCGCATGCGGACAGGCTCCTCAATCAGCCGACCATACAAATAAAAAGGCGGGAGCGCCTTCGCAAACAGCGGGCGGCTTCCCGATTACGTTACAAGACAAAAGCGGCACAGATGTGAAAATAGAGAAAAAGCCGACACGAATTGTCTCAATCATTCCAAGTACGACAGAGATTGCGTTTGCAGTTGGTGCAGGTAATGAAATTGTTGGGGTATCTAACTATGATAACTATCCAGCAGAAGCCGCCAAAAAGGAAAAAGTCGGCGACTTGAAAGTAAATAAAGAAAAAGTGGTCGCGCTGAATCCGGATCTGGTGCTCGCGGACAGCAGTAGCGGCGACGCTGTTACTGCATTGCGCAAATCCGGACTTACTGTGCTCGTAACAGAAGCAAAAAATATTGACGAAGTATACAAATCGATCGGGCTTATCGGCGAGGCAACAGGACATACCGGAGAGGCAGATAAGCTTGTTCAGAACATGCAGGCAGATGTACGGGCTGTGCAGGAAAAAGTAAAGGCGATTCCAGATGAGAAGAAACCGAAAGTATGGGTGGAAGTAGACCCGTCGCTGTTCACAGCAGGTAAGGGTACGTTTATTGATGATATGGTAACACTTGCGGGCGGCAAGAACATCGCCGCTGATGTAGAAGGCTGGAAGAAGCTATCAGAAGAAAAAGTTCTGGAACGCAATCCGGATGTTATTTTAAATACATATGGGTATTACGATAAAGAAGCGACTGCCAAAATTTTAAAACGCCCAACGTGGCAGCAAGTAAAAGCAGTACAGACCAAGCGAGTACAGGCGCTTGACTCTGATGTCGTAACCCGGCCAGGACCGCGCATTACGCAGGGATTACAAGAAGTCGCCCGCGCTCTGCATCCGGACCTGTTCAAGTAGTAGGGCGGAATGAGCATGAAGCGAGATCAACTGGGGTGGGGGAGGCGGCTTACTGTATGGCTGCTTCCCCTTCTTTGTCTGCTTGTTGTGGTGGTGATTGGCAGTGTATCTGTCGGGAGTGCGGATCTGTCTATCGGTTCAGTATGGAAAATTATGATGTCCCATTTTATGTTTGTAGGTTTGGCTGAGAAGGATTGGACACAGGCAGCGGAGACAATCGTATGGGAGATTCGGATGCCGCGCATTATGCTTGCTGTACTGGTCGGGGCCGGGCTGGGCGCTGCGGGAACGGCGTATCAGGGGGTACTGCGCAATCCGCTTGCAGACCCGTACATATTGGGCGTTTCCTCGGGCGCATCAGTTGGAGCGGCGGCGTTTATTCTATTTGGTGGCAGTTTGAGTATATTCGGTTCATGGACCCTTCCGTTTGTGGCATTCATCTGCGGTCTCCTAACCCTGTTTGTCGTCTATCGGCTGGCGAGCATCAATGGGACGATTCAGGTAGAGACATTGCTGCTGTCCGGCGTAGTCGTGCAAGCGTTTCTCGGGGCGGGCCTGTCTCTTCTTCTTTCGATGTCCGGGGAGAAAATGCAGAATATCGTGTACTGGATGATGGGAAGCCTGACACTTGCTGACTGGGAATCTGATGTGGTCATTACTCCGTATGTGCTTGGGGGCATTACGGTTATGTGGCTGTGTTCCCGGGAGTTAAATATTTTGGCACTTGGCGAGCAAAAGGCACATCATCTCGGGATGAATGTGCAGCGAGTCCGATTTGTGTTGTTGGTAACTGCCTCGCTTGTCGCAGGAGCTACGGTAGCAGTATCAGGTGTGATCGGGTTTGTCGGTCTGATCATCCCGCATATGATGCGTTCAGTCGCAGGTTCTGATTATCGGGTTTTGCTCCCAGTATCGGCGGTAGCGGGTTCGATTCTTCTGGTAGTGGCGGATACGATGGCGCGTACTGTGCTTGATCCACAGGAGTTGCCGATCGGCGTCATTACAGCGTTTTTAGGGGCTCCATTTTTTGCGTATTTGCTGCGCAGACGGCGTAAAAACTTCTGGTAAAGGAGACGGTGGGATGCTATTAGCGAACTCGATTTCGCTTACAATTGGAAGTAGGCACATACTTAAGGGGATCAGTCTGGAGATAAAAAGGGGCGAGACACTCGGTGTAATGGGCCCGAATGGTTGTGGGAAATCCACACTCGTTAAAGTGCTATCCCGCCTGCTTGTACCGAATGAAGGGGAGATTCTTCTGGACGGTCAGGCCCTTTCTTCTTATAGTTCGAAGCAGTTGGCGCGCAAGATAGCAGTCGTTAGTCAGGACGGTCTTGCTCCGCTACCGCTGACCGTATCGGAAGCCGTGCAGATGGGGCGGTATCCGCACCAGAGGCTGTGGAAGAAAGAAATAGCCAGGGATGAAGAAGTGGTACAGCAGGTGCTTGTCCGCACCAGGCTTACGGAACTGGCTTGCAAGCCGCTTGATATGCTAAGTGGTGGTGAGCGGCAGCGGGTGGCGATTGCGTGTGCGATGGCGCAGGAGCCTGAAGTACTGTTGCTTGATGAGCCGACGACGTATCTGGATATTGGCTATCAGATCGGGATTCTTGACTTGTTGCGGCGCTGGCAACAGGAGACAGGTGGAGCGGCACTTCTGGTACTGCATGATCTGAATCTGGCGGCTCAATATTGTGATCGACTTATGCTACTGAAGAAGGGTGGCGTGATAGGCAGCGGTTCGGTAGAAGAAATCATGGAGGCAGATTTATTGGCGGATGTGTACGGAATCCGTCCACTGGTTGTGCCACACCCGAATTTACATATTCCGCAGGTGTTGCTTGAGCGGACGTAACCTTCATTCTACATATGCGATTATTCGACAACTAAATTTTTGTTGTATAATAGTTCGTAGCAATATAAGGGAATACAGGGGGACTGTAACATGAGTGAGATGAGCATTCGCTATTATGGCTATAATAAGTGCGGCACGTGCCGCAAAGCGAAAAAATGGCTGGATGAAAATGATATAGCATATGAAGACATTGCCATTGTAGATGCGCCACCAGCCAAGGAGGAGCTGCGTACTTACTGGCAGCAGAGCGGACTTGAGCTTAAGAAATTCTTCAACACAAGTGGTCAGTCATACCGTGAGCTTGGTCTGAAAGATAAACTGAAAGACATGTCCGAGGATGACATGCTCGATTTGCTTGCATCTGACGGCAAGTTGATTAAGCGACCGCTTATTGTAGGAGCCGGTAAGGTAACAGTCGGCTTCAAAGAAGATGACATGGCGAAACAGTGGACATAGGGAGAGCGACATGACAGAACAATGGATTCAACCATCAAGTCGTCTTGCTGGCTTAAGCTCGGCGATTTTTACAGAAATGAATCGGCGCAAGCGCGCGGTGGAGGCGTCCGGTACGCACGTAATTGATCTCGGCATTGGCAGTCCGGATCATCCACCCGCACCGTTTATTATGGATGCGCTTGCGCGTGCAGTGCAAAATCCGGCGAATTACGGATATCCAACATCAGAAGGCTCGCTTCGTTTTCGGACGACAGCCGCGAAGTGGTACAAGCACCGTTTTGATGTGGAGCTTGACCCCGAGCATGAAGTGCTATCGCTTATGGGATCGCAGGATGGACTGGCACATCTGGCGCAGGGTTTTATTGATCATGGTGATGTGGTACTTGTGCCGGACCCTGGCTATCCGATTTATTTTGCGAGTGTGTCGCTCGCAGGTGGAGAGATCTATCCGTTGCCGTTGAAAGAAGAGAATGGATTTCTTCCGGATTATACGCAGATTCCAGCAGAGATTCGCCGTCGGGCAAAGCTGATGGTACTTAATTATCCGAATAATCCGATCGCAGCGGTAGCCGATCGCGAATTTTTTGTGAAGACGGTCGCCTTTGCACGTGAGAACAACATTATTGTCGCGCACGATCAGGCATATTCGGAGCTGGCGTTTGATGGGTACCGTCCGCCTAGTTTTCTGGAAACAGCAGGAGCAAAAGATGTGGGCGTCGAATTTAATTCTTTGTCCAAAAGTTTTAATATGGCAGGATGTCGGGTAGGGTACATAGTAGGGAATCGAGAGGTAATCCGACCGCTGGCTGTGATCAAGTCTAACATTGACTACGGTATTTTCCTTGCTGTACAGGAAGCAGCGATTGTGGCAATGGAGCATGATATCGAGCATCCGGGCGATAACGGCAATGCCGCGCGCTATCGGGAACGCCGGGATACGCTTCTGGATGGGCTGGCCGAGGCTGGCTGGAGCATTCCGAAGCCAAAAGCAACGATGTTTGTCTGGGCTCGCGTACCGCAGGGGTGGACATCTGAGACGTTTGCCTTCACACTGCTGGAGAAAACAGGGGTAGTTGTCATTCCAGGGAGTGCATTTGGCGAACAGGGTGAAGGATACGTGCGAATTGCACTTGTGCAACCTCCAGATGTGCTGCGTGATGTTGTGCAGCGAGTGAAAGAGTCCGGTATATTTTCTCAATAGTTGAGTACTTTACTAAGTGTACAAATAAGGTATACAAAATCTTAATTAAAATAATTACAATTTTGTATTGACTATTATCATGTTGCTTGATATGATGATCCTGTACTAAACAACACATCAACTTTTCTGGGTCTTCCCGGATTAGAATAATCCCACTTTTAGGAGGTAGTTACATATGGCAGAACGTATTGTAGGTTTACAGGCTCCTGATTTCCGCATGGAAACAGCTCTCGGTGATGGCGAAAACTTCGGTGAAGTTAAGCTGTCTGATTACAAAGGCAAATGGCTAGTTATGTTCTTCTACCCACTTGATTTCACATTCGTATGCCCAACTGAAATTACAGCGATGAGCGATGCATCTGAGCAGTTCAAAGAGCTCGATACCGAAATTCTTGCTGTATCTACAGACAGCAAATTCTCTCACCGTGCATGGATCAACACATCTCGTGATGAGAATGGTCTTGGCAAGCTGAACTTCCCGATCGCTGCTGACCTTACTCACAAAGTATCCCGTGACTACGGCGTACTGATCGAAGAGCAAGGTATCGCGCTTCGCGGCCTGTTCATCATCGATCCAGAAGGCGTTCTGAAATATTCTGTTGTTCACCACAACGATGTTGGCCGCAGTGTTGACGAAACTCTGCGTGTTCTCCAAGCGTTCCAATCTGGCGGTCTTTGCCCGGCTAACTGGCGTCCAGGCCAAGCTAACCTGTAATACGGAGAGCTGGCTGTATTAGAAAGAACCTGATGCATGGTGCATCGGGTTCTTTTTTGTGAAGATGGGATAAGATCATTGAGAAGAGTAGTATATGGGTTTATTTGTAATGAAAAAAAGTCTTGTCTGCTATCTTATCTGATGGTAAGATGTAATTCTATCTCAAAAGAATACTTTGCTTGAAAAACAATTTAATTTATCACTAAAAAAAGTGTTGCAAAGATATTTGAGATGTTATAAGATATAGAAGTCGCCGATGAAACGCAGAAAAGCGGTGAAGCGATAAAGAAGTTCCTTGAAAACTGAACAGTGAAACTCGAGTGTGCGAGTTCAATCAATTTCGATTTATTTATAAGCTAGCTTTCGAGCTCAGCGAATCATCTTTTCAACTTTATTGGAGAGT
>NZ_AP017312.1:3712500-3767500 GCF_002355375.1 Aneurinibacillus soli
GGATTTCTCAATATCTTTTACCATAATTCCAACGTGTTCGATTCTTTTCACAGCCATTTTCTTCATCTCCCTTTTTTTCCTTTTATATCCTCTATAAAGTCCACTTCGTATATTCTACGAGAAACATTATTTTCCTTTGAAGAATTGTAAAAACTTGAATCAAAAAAATCGATTGGAGATCTTTTTCTCTTCTTTAGATTTACGTCCTTATGTCTGGTAGAAAAACAGATTGCAGAACAATTATTTGATGACTCAAGTGATAACTACTCGTATTCATTTTTATAACCACAACCGACCACAAAGGAATTTAAAGAAGCTGGCGTCGATAGATTATCGACGCCAGCTTGCGGCTTAGGGGCTTTTCTTCCATATCTATGAAACGGGGGTCTTGACCGCGAAGGGTTGAGTCTCTTTTGACTTACGGGGTGTGCCCTCCGAGGTACTGGACCGTGCCGGTCGGGAAGCTGTTCCATTCCCCGTACAGATTGAACGAGCTCGAACCGGCGTGAATGCCGGACTTGCGGATAATCGTTCCGCCTTTTGGGGTAAATTGACTGTGCGAGGTCGGATCGCCAAGCACGTCGATCACGACTCCGTTTTTCTTAAGAACAAAGCCTGTAGTGACCGTATTGCCCGGATCGTACATCACCAGTTCGTCATTGTAGGACTGGACGTTGGTGATGTCAAACAGATCGTAGAACACCCGGTCGATGAAGAGATACGGTATCCCCTTCTGGATTGGGAACAACGCTCGGGTATAAGCGGTCTCCTGCCCGGTCTTGAGCTTGTATTGATGGACTTCCAGCTCGTAGCCGGATATTTTCTGCAAAGTGTTGCCGACGGGGTTGTAGAACAGCTGAATCGCCGTGCGTCCATTGCCCATGTCCATATATTGTGAGAAATACAAGTCCTCGGGCCCTTAAGGATTCACGGTGACGTGCAGCACGACTGCCGATCCATTTGCGCCAATCACCCACACCATTGGCCAGGCTTCCCCATTCCACGTCCAGATCTTTCCGTTCAGCGTCTCCGGTCCAATTGTCGAGTCAGGAGTGCCTTGGTACATTTGGAACGTGGTTTGGTTCGGGAAGATACTCGACAGGTCGTAGGTGATGCTGTCCTTCACACCTTGCTTCGTCCGAATCTCCACCAGTCCGTTCGGAGCGAGCGGCGCGTTGCGCACGGTGAAGTCGTAGGTTGTCGTGCCTCCCTTGCCGTCGTCTGCGGTGATCTGTACCTTCGTGCTGCCTGCGGTCGAATCTGGTGTCAGCGTGAGGAGATTTCCAGAAACGGATGCAGCGACGATGCCAGATTTTTGCGGAACGGCGGTAAAGGTCAGCGCATCGCCGTCCGGATCTTCAAACAGTTGAGTCAGATCGTACGTTCGGACATTGGTCACTCCGGCAGTCAGGACTTGTTCGGAGATGAGGCTAATGACTTCCGGGGCTTGGTTTTGTCCCGTTGAAGCCGCGTTGACCTCTAGCGGAATGGATGCTGTTGCGGTTCCTCCTCTGCTATCGCTCACTGTCAAGGCTACCTCTGTTTGACCTGCGCCAACCGGTGTTAATGTCAGGGTATCCCCGCTCACCGTTACCGTTGCGATGTTATGATCCTTTGTATCTGCTTTCAACGTCAGTGGATCATGATCCTCATCGTGCAAGTAACTAGATAAATCCAGTTGTTGTGCATTCCCTCCTACCTGCAGGGTTTGCTTAGCTATCGAGTCAACTGTCGGATTGTGATTGGTTACAGATGCTGCCTTCACCTCTACCGGAATAGATGCCGTTGCGGTTCCTCCTTTGCCATCGCTCACCGTCAATGCTACCTCTGTTTGGCCTACGCCAACCGGTGTTAATGTCAGGGTATCTCCACTCACTGTTACCGTTGCGATGCTATGATCCTTTGTATCTGCTGTCAACGTCAGTGGATCATGATCCTCATCGTGCAAGTAACTAGATAAATCTAGTTGTTGTGCATTTCCTCCTACCTGTAGGGTTTGTGAAGGAATAGTACTAACAGAAGGTTCGGCATTCGGTGGTGCGCTTACGTTCAGTTTGAATGCTTGCGTAATACTACTGCCAGCATTGGATGCTGCAACTGTCACTGTTGCCATACCCACCCGCAAAGGATGTAGAGTTAATGTACTGTCTGACAAACTTAATGTGGCAATATCAGTGTTATCGATAATTGCCGTATAGTTTAAAGGATCATTAGTCGTATTTACAAACAAAGAGTTAAAATTAAGAGTGGGGTTACTCGATCCTAACTGTACAGACTGATCAGAAATCGAATCGTTAACGGATAGGTTAAATGAAGCCGTCGTTTTCTTTCCAACTTGATCATCGGCAACAACTGTAATTTTCGCTGTTCCTTTCCCTTGCGGCATAATGGTAAGAATATTTCCTGCAACAGACACTTTAGCAACATTATTATTCTGGGAAGCAGCCCCAAATTTCAAAGTAGGTTGCTCATCATCCTTCAGATACTGAGATAAATCTATCGTATAATTTCCATTCGCAAGTAAAACGAGTTGAGGGTCAACAAAATTCTTAATTAGCTTTGGCGCTGTGTTTCCTCCACTAGAACCACCAGATGAACTACCTCCCGATGAACTTTGTGAAGCAGATGATGACGTAGTTACCCCGCTAACCGCTGATGCAGGTACACCATTGGCAAGTGTCACGCCCCCCACTTTACTTGATACCCCTGTCGTTACCTGGGACTGTGGATTATTAACTTGAAGTTGCCCGACTGAACCAGAATTATTTAGTGCCACTGATCCAGAACCATTCACTGTTACACTAGTAATATCTGCATTACCGGCCACTGTTACTGGGCTTGAACTCGCTACAACAACCTGCTGAACAGTTCCTTGCACGTTAACTGTTTGTGCACCATTACTAATCGTTATTTGTTGTAGCTTCGCTGTCGGGTCTACTTCAATCGCTGCATTCGTTCTTACATCCATACTTTGTACTGTTGTACTACCTGAAGAAACGACATGTACGTCCTGCTTAGTAACATCAACAGATTGCAGCTGTGAATCCTCAAACTCGACCGTATTTTCATCTCCACCTTCGATGCTTGTCATGCCTTTCACTGTTAATTTCTTAGCGTAGAAATCGTTTTGAAGCATCTTTTTAATGGTTAAATTATCCAATACCGTCAGATTCGATACTGTAATATAATCACTCGCAACGACCAAATCCCCGTCTAATATCGCTCCATTTCCGTTTAAAATAAGGTTCCCACTAAATTCTTTTTTGCCTGTCTTCGCTGGACTTCCACCCGCCACAAGCCCTAGGTACGTGATTTTCGTGATCGTTTGATTTGACGATTGAAAGTCAATGTTTGCCTTCTGGAGAACCTTCGCATTCTCTTCATTTAGTAATCCTCTAAAATTTTCAGACACTCGATAGGCAGAACCGTTAATCGTAACCGTATCTCCCTTAATCGTGTCTATTACCGCATGATGCGAGGAAGATGTCATTCCATCCACCAATCTAGCCAAAACAGAGGCTATCTCCTGGCGTTGAACAAATTCCGTAGGGTTGAAGTTTTTCCCATCCCCTCGAAGCAGCCCCTGTTCCATTACCACTTGAACCGCTGGCTTCGCCCAGGTACTTACCTTACTTTTATCTGCAAATGGAAGATTATCCCCTTTTCCTTTTGTATCCGCCTTAATGGCATTGACCAATAACACAGCAAGTTCTTCCCGAGTCATGGGGGTATCTGGATGAAAGTCCCCCTTTTCATCCCCCATCATAATTCCTGCTGTTTTCACTGCTTCAATAGCATCCCTGGCCCATGCAGCAGTCGAAACATCTCGAAAAGGAGATGAACTGCTTTTTTGTTTCGTTAGATGTAATACGTTTGCTATCGTTGAAGCGACTTCCTGACGTGTCATCTTATCCTGTGGTCGAAAACGCCCCGTTGGATCTCCGACCATAATTCCTTGTTCTTTCACTTTCCCTACAGCATCTTTTGCCCACGCGCTGACTTGATCAGAATCTACAAAAGAAATAGACACCGTATTTTTCTGTTCTTGTGTTTCATCAATGGTAGAAGCAGCCATAATATGAGTAGGTCCAAATAACATGGAAAGAGCAACCGTTGTCGATAAAACGTTATATCCTTTTTTGTATATCTTTTTTCTCATAATCTTACCCCTATAAAATATATTAACGAAAATTAGTACCCAACAATTGAATTCAACTTCTCTATCCTGAGTATGAAATCAGTTTCTACCTTACGAATGGACACCTACATTTTCTCAAAATATATTGAGAAGTACATTACACTTACAAAGAAACATTCGTGACTTTTGTTAATACCATCGACGAATAGCTACATTATAACAAAGCGTTCTAAACAAATTCTGAACAAATCCCATAAGAAACGAGGGTTCCATCCATTTCAGACAACAAGGTAATAAAAATTCAATTTCTGTTATTGGTGATAAGTCTGGCGATTTTTTAGGATTTATTAAAAACGGAATAGCTGAAACTGAAGTCGAAAAAGTTCGGGAGCGAAACCGTGATACACTACTTTCCATGATTCAAACCAATCGAATCTCACATGCTATTACAAAAGAAGAATCGGAATCCATTTCACAATTGGAATGGCGTCAGTTAGTGATAGAAATCATCCATAATATCCACATAAAAAAAAGCCGCCTATTCATATAAGCGGCCTTCTCCTCTATAAAAATCTCCGATGACACTTCTTCCCGTCGTATGTGAATAGGACGCGCCGATCTTCAATCCGTGTCTCTATATGCACGGACTTCCCCCACAACTTATACACATACGGTAGCGTCTTTTCCAAATATTTTACATCTAGTTCCATTCCCTCGAACTGATGCAGGAGACACAGTTCACCATTCTTCAAATAGTCTCCGTCCTGTACGAGAATGTATGGAAATCCCCCGTTTACTCGGCTCGTGATTAGCTGATCTCGCACCGTCTCCCACGTTTTACTTGAAATGGACCAATCATTTCCCTGCTTGGCAAACACGTACATATCCAGTTTATCGACGAGATCTTTCGTCAAATAATTGCGGATAAATGATGTATCACTGTCCATTTCCCGCACTTCAAATATTTGTTTCCGCCCCTGCCCCGGCTTGCGCCCAAACCGATCCTGCTCTTCCTGAGTCGGATTGTTCCAGCGATCTTCGATGTCTTCAAAGATTTTTACACCCAGATAGTACGGATTGATGCTGGTGCGTGATGGCTGCACGACACCTGCGTTCAGTTTGGCGTATTCAATCGTTTCTTCTTCGGTTAGATCCATTTCGCGCAGGATGCGCTGATGCCAGTAGGACGCCCAGCCCTCGTTTCGCAAAGCGGCTTGCCGCTAAGGGGAGAGTTGCTTTGAACAACGAAATCTTTTCAACGAAAAAATTCCTCAGATATTGCTTTTATTTAAGCATAGTTTTCATATCAATACTTACTTTTTTTCATACAAGAAAATCCCCAGCTGATACTTTATTCATAAGTTATTTAATAACCGATAAATTAATTCAAATAGGCATCATTATATTTTCTATAGGAATTATTATAATAAATGGTTCTATATATTTCATTTATCTCATGTTTCAATTAATAATTAAAGCTCAAAAATATATTAAGCACTTGTTGTCAAATTAGCATAAACATCAAATGCCAAGCGCAATATACACTTGGCAATAAAGTAAATATTGTTCTTTTCTACACAACTGCGACTCGAAAGATACTTACTCTCACTTATTATATCAATTTAGCGAAGATTAAAAAACATGTTCAATATATTATAATATAAAGTATCTGAATAACCATAAATTATCATACATACGAGTAAAAAATGAATTATTAAATAAAACAAAGATCTAATATTTGACTTTTCATACTCATAGTAAAGTTGGGCAACAAAACCAAAAAATAACATAATAGGAAAAATAAATATAAAAATATTCAGAATTACTAGTATTAAAATAGGCATCGGAAATAAAGCCCTTATTTGAAAAATATATATTTCACCTTTGAAATTATCAATAATGCTAAATACAAAAAGCGCTATAACCCAAACAGTTGCGCTTTTTAATGATTGGCGTTCATAAAATTCAGCTAGTGAATACAAAGTATTTCGAATGCCATCAGGGATATACAGAATAAAATCAAGCACTGAAGCAAACACTTTAGGAGTCAAATTTCTAACCGTTTTAAAAATCTCTTTACACCAGCCACACATTTTATTCCAGAAAGCTTTTTCACTTCCCTCTGCTGATACCAATTGAGGGATATAATTATCAAACTTGACATTACTTCTTATAAGTAATTCGTATATCTCTCCTCCGAAAAGAACAGCTTTTTTTAGAGCTGCTACAACTGCATCTTGATTTTCTTCTATACAATTACTTAATGCATTAATATAGTAATTCTTTGCTTTTCTTTGATAATGACTTTCTTGCAATTCCAAGCCTATTAACCCCAAAAATGATCCTATAACATAAGGAAGTATTGAAACATTAACAAAGTTATCAAACAATCCTTTAAATTTCTCAGGAAGCTTTTCTATATTTTCTGCACCGGTTTCCATCAAAAGCTGACTAAGCAAATATTTATCCATATGACTTGGTGTACCAAGAATAGCTTTAGACAAATCTACAGAAACATATAGAAGATATAAAATTACTGAGTTAAATACATAATTAACAAAAATGAAAGCAAACTTAGTTCTTTTAATACCATATTTAGGTGTTGAGGCTATTATTATTACTTGTATTAATACTGTGATTAATATATTAATATAAAGGTACTTCACATCTTGAAATAACAAGATAAAGGAAATCAATACTTCCCTAAAGGAAACTACTCTTTCTAAATGATACAAAAATATAGAAGTATCAAATTGGTTAATATCCCCTTGTGTGAAGAGTTTAAGGACATATAAAGCACCAGTAACCATCGAAAGGAAAATCACTATCAAAATAAGAGTTATAAAAAAACCAAGTATTGTAGAAGGAAAAATTATAAGAATAGGACTAATCCTAGTATTAATAAGAAATGAAACAACAAGTAAAGCTAATATAGAAATCATTATATAGAACGAAATGTTTATCTCTAACATATTATTGATATTTAACTTATTATTTAAGCTTTGGTATGTTAATATAGCTAATATCAAAGTTACATATAATGAAATAATAGCTTTTATAATTTGCCGACGTTTTTTTAAATCTATAAAATAATTATTTATATAAAAATTCTCCAAAGAAGACAAACTATCTGAACTCTGTTTTATCTTATAAAGTAATTCAAGTAGTTTATAAAAAATATATATTTCAACTATCCAGCATACTCCTTTAACTTGTGGAAAAACCATATCAAGTTGGCTTAATAAAAACGTCAAAAATGCTACTATCCAAATTGATTCAAAAGATAATTTTGAGTTTAAATTCTTTAACATTACTCTCTCCTATATCCCCTAAATATTTATGATCCATAGTTAGAATTTTTACAAGTTATTTTTCCAAAGACAAGCTAACAAACTTAAAGAATCAAAGCGCGTTTTTGTTATCTATAGAACAAGCTTGACCTTTAGCAGCACATTGGTACTGCGAACTATGTGGCGTCTCACTTGAAATAAAAATAAAAGCACCCCTGATTTCGGGGCACTTTCCTATGCTATAAGCCTGATTAGCAATTTGCAGCTCAAGCCAAATGACATTGATGTGCTATTTTTTCATTTTCGCTATCATTTCTCCTATCTTACCAAATTGATCCCCTAGTTTACATAATTGTTCAACTATTTCTCCCGTTGTCTTTGTATCGATCTCTCTAACAGAATCCATATCATCAACCACAGTTCCTTTACTTTCCTTGTTATTATCTATATTCCAATCCTTAAATAAATCTTTCATCTCTTCAAATGATAATCTATCTTGGAATGATGACAAGAAAAATTTTCCATAATTAATTGCATGTAATCGGTCACCTTGTCTTACACCTTCACGCATCAAAACTTGACCTAATTTGAAACTATATCTACTACTAGTAATTAAAAGACCTATAATCACTAAGTTTTTCAGTCCAATATATATGTAATAGTATAGATTTGTATCTTTAATATCTTTAACTGTGTCTAGTATAGTATAGTAAGCAAGCCTAGCCGCTCCAACCAGTAGTCCAACTGTAAGGATATAGAATAATAAAGCGATGAACTTATTAATTATTTCTCTCATTCTTAAACCAAACAAAACATCTTTAAGGACCTGACTTTCTATTACCCTTTTAACAACTTTCTGCTTCTCTTCCTTTTGCGTTTCTTCCTGTTCCTTTATTTCAGTTATTTTGGATTCAAAAACTGAAATTACATGTTCAATCTTTTTTATACATTCATGTAATTCATCAATTCTATTAGATGATATCCTTGCCCAATTAATTTCAAAATACGAATTTGGAGGTAGTACATCTCCAATAACAATAGGAATAATTAATTTATTTTCATTTTTTGCGTAGCTAATGATCGTATTTGATTCGAATCTATGATCGGAATCAATGTAATTTTCAGTAAATACCACAATAGCTACCTCGGATTTATGTACTAACTCTCGAATATCTTCGTATACTATAGATCTTGGTAAACTAATTTCTAATTTTAGATGATAATTCGCTGTAAGTATGGTATGACCCAATTCTTTTAAACGATTTATCATAATATCTACAACTTTATTGTCTTTCTGTGAATACGAAATATAGATATTTGCCATTTATTTAAATTCTCTCTTTCTTTAATCTTTGCTAATCTATTATATTCTATTTTTTTACTACTTTGTATAACCTTGTTGTTAATTTCCAAGTGGATCTCTTCTACTAATAAGGATCTCGTCCTCCTTAACCAGGTGGAAGGATACGTTCAATAATATCACAGGTATCTTTTTACCCGATATACATTTCGAGCTCACTTAAGATATCTCTTCACATGTTACCTAACGCTGGAACGCCTTCTCTTCCAGCTTACGACTTCTAAGAATTCTTTCACGACTTGTTATAGCACATAATATATAATTTTTATTTCCCATACAGTCATAGAACAATATAGGATTCCAAACATTCCTCATTTAATCAAATCAACTAACGGATTTTTAATTCCGTTAGTTGGTACGGCATATGATGGCCAACTCTATAGAAAATCCTCTTGCACAAGCATCCTTCTAATAACCGAGATAGGAACATTATAAAAATGAAATTCTTCACCTAATCACCGAGAGCGTTTATTTATCGAAATTACTGTCCATAATAATAAACAACAGCAAGTCCATAATTATCTAAGGACAAGGCCTCACCCAATAATATCAGTCTCGGTAGCTGGGTAGGGTCGGGATAGCTACCCTCACCTAAAACCGAGATACTACAAATTGCTTTTGCCTATTTACACCTAGCAACCGAGAAAAGCAGCAAAAAATAAATCCCCCGTTTCTCATACGGAGGATTTAGAACAACAACTCAAGTTGTGTCGTATCAACTTTACGTCTGTCCAGGTCATAACGAGTTTTAAATTCAATGTTATGCTTCTTATCAATTGAAATATATTCAACCAGATGGGTAAGCATTCTTCGCAATGTAGTCTGATTGATTTCATCACGTGGCTTCAAGATATCCTGGATAATAAATCCCCAGGATTCTGGCTTTAGATCAACTTGTTCAATGGACTGAATCCGTTTTGTTTTCGTCTTAATTTGCTTTTCAATCGTTTCAATACGCTTGTTTATATCGCTCCGATACATTGTGATAAGGTTAATCATTTTTTTGCTCTTGTCATCTGGATTACTTCTCATACGCTCTATAAGTTCAGCTTTAATTCGGTTTAGCTGAATGTTGTATTCACCAAGCTCTTGTTCCAACTTAGAAACCTCGTCTTTCATTCTTTGTATATCGATTTGGAAGCTCTTTTGGATATGAGAAAAAATATACGAGGCATTAATCCGAATATCATTCAGAATTTTGTCGATAGCGTATTCGTGAAAAGAATCGGCTTCAATCTTTAATCTACAAGTTGGGCAAAAGTATATCCGTTTCCCGTACTTCTTTCCGTTATTTCCGGATGAAGTTTGATCTTTTGGTTTTAACTTTACATTGCATTCTTTACAGATTGCAATATTCGCAAAAAGGTAAGAGGTTTTATATTGCTTGGGAGGAACCTTTCTCTCTCGCCTTTCACAGTACAGCTTCCAGCAAAGCTCCCATTCTTCTTTTGAAACAATCGATTCAATATATTCAGAGTGAACAATAATCCAGGTCTCTCGGTCAGCGAATGTTCCTTTTCCGGGTCCTGTTCGTTTACCCCAACTCATATAACCGGCGTAGAAAGGATTGGTTATAATGCTTCGTACTTTTTCTTTTGTCCATTTATCATCGCTATTTTCTAGAGAAAGAGAATTTGCAATGGATGCAAATCCTTCGTTCTTTTTGTACATATCAAAAATTCGCCGAATGAACTCAGCCTCTTCTTGATAAGGAGTGAATCGATATTCGTTTTTAAGGTAGCGGTAACCGTATGGAGGATTTCCGCCTGTCCAGTATCCCTTCTTAGCACGCACGATTAACCCTGCTCGCGTCCTTTTAGAAATTTGGTCTACTTCATATTTGGAGATACCATCCTGGGCAAGCTGGGCGATAATATCTCCTTTTTCATCATAGAGTGTTTCCGTACTGCTGATTACAATGGGAATTCCATAGATCCTTATGGTTTCCCGAATGTATTGGTGCTCCAGAGGATGCCGGGCAAGACGATCATTATTATAAACAGCGATAAACTCAAAGCGGCGCTGCTCCGCATCTGCAAGTAGTTCCATTAGCTGCTTTCTTTGCGTTACTTTATTTTTCTTTGCTGATACTCCAGCATCTAGGTACTCCTTTTCAATGGTACAGCCATATTTTCGCACCATTTCATAAACAGAAACCTGTTGCATATCCATCTCCTGTTTATTTGTAGAGTGCCTGCCATAAAAAACACCACGCATTCCTGGTTTGAGCACAGTAGACAAGTTCATGGCGAAACAATCGCCTCCTTGATCTGAAGAAATGGATGCTTAAATCTGATTTCAATATAGAGAGGATAAACCATGACCTGATGGATGACATCGGAGAATAGCTCTTTTACTACTTTCTCATCGAGTTCCTGAATATTTTCCTTACTTGCAAAGTGCTCGTCCTGCTGTTTGATTTTATTTCTGATTTCTTCAAGTTCACCTATACAGAACTGAACACGTTCTTTTAGGCGTTTTTGTTCTGCAAATTTGTCATAACCATTTACGAGCGCTTGCTCTAGCGATTCTTTTTTAGAAGGGTCCTTTTCACAGAACCATTTTTCTGTTCGAGTAATCAGATGCCTTCTCGTTTCGCTCAATTTGTTTTCAATGCCGCGTAACTGATCTTCAAGAGCGGTACGGTTGCTCTTTTCAAAACGAACAAACAAATCTTGAAGATGACTGGAAAGCAGCTCTCCAAAAAAGTCATAGCATCGATCTAGCATTTGTTGCTCAATATCGGCCTTCTCGAGTTTAATCGCGTTGTGCTTTTTGCAGATGTACCGAGCATTTTTAGCTTTTCCGACAAGTGGCTGCAACGGAAGAGATTGTTCCTGTCTTTTCGCTTCTTCATGACATTCTCCACAAAATAAAAGCGATTCTAAAGGGAAAAACACTTTCGGACTCGGTGTTCGATTTTTAGCCTGCTGGACTAATTCCAGTTGATACTGAGCTTTTTCCCAGTCTTCTTCATTAATGACGGCGAGGTGGTCCACTCTTTTTTGTAGCATTTCATCCTCATAATTCATTACACGCAACCCCATATAAAGCGGGTTAGTTAAGACACTACGAACACTTTGAGATGTCCATAGCTTGCCATCACGAAGCAGGTTATTCTCATTCAGTTCTTTGGCGACTTCTCCTGTTGAATGGCCATCATTAAACCGTTCATAAATTGTTTTTACAATAGAGAGTTTTTCTTCATCTCGGGTAATTTTCTTCGATGCAGAGTTATAAGAGTAGCCGAACGGAAGGGTTCCAATATATTTACCATTTAGGAAATTTGCTTTTGTTCTTGCTCGGATACGCTCAATAATTTGTTCGCCTTCACGTTGTACCATACCGGCCATGATGTACTCAAATAACTCACCGACTGGAGTGTAATAGATGGGGATTTCATTTTCAGCCGTGAAAATTACTTGTACATTTTTCTCTTTTAACAGTTCATAAATCTCAAGGTATTCAATCGCTTTTCTCGCCAAGCGATCTCGTTTGAATACAAATAACGTACTTACTTTATCATTCCGAATGTCCTGTAAAAGCTTTTTCAATCCGGCACGCTGGACAATTGTCGTTTTTCTGGCTGACACTGCTTTATCTACATACTCTTCTTCAATGGGGATGACGTGATGAATCGAACTTTCAAATGCCATGTACTGCTGCATATCAATGGAGTTCACCTGAATTTCTGTTGAACTTCTATAGTAGGCGACAGCTTTCATAGCAACCTCCTTTACTCTGCCTAGTTCATTTTATGTTTGGTCGCTTTTAGCTAGTCCACTTTATCAGCCTGTTTTAACAATGTCTGCTTTATGAGATCGATATAAATTTCAAACCACTTCTGCGCAGCTTCAGGGTCATGTACATAGCTTATGGAACGAACTGTATACGTTGGTGTCTGCTTTTTCTTGTCTGATTTCTTCACAAAAACTTTCCTTTCAGGAGGGATACGATGATAAACGAATTCGGCCAAAGAGTTCGTACCCTGCGAACTCAGCAGGGGATCGGTCTGAATGCTTTAGCTAACCGACTCAATGTTTCACCCGCTTATCTCAGTAATTTGGAGAATGGAAAGACGGAGACCGTTCACCTTTCTTTTTTAAATCAATTACAGGCAGAACTAAACATAGACGTTTCTACACTGCTGGGATCGATTGATGTGGAAAACAATCAGGACTACGATGAATTCGGTTTTCGTCTTCAACACGCTAGTCTTGCACTGGACAAGCTGCAAAAACTCAATCCTTCCTTTGCTGAGTACTTGCTTTCCATTATCGAGCGAGGTGTTTCTTTGTTCCCTGCTCAACAAGATCATTCTTCTCAATTTGAAACACCCCAGGACTATCACTAGGATTCACTACACGAGAAATTTTATTCATAATAAAAAACAACTGTTTATTCTCATGAATAAAACAAACAGAAAAAAGAGAGTCTAACCAGCAACGGGTTGGCTCTCTTTTTTGTCTGTAAATATCACTTTAATTCGACTGGCTTCTGCTTCCCCCAGTTCATTCTCTAATAAATGTGCTGCCGCCATTTCCTTGCAAGTCTGTTCCCAAAGCAACATTCTTTCTTTAATTCTGCATAAGAGTAATTCGTCTGCTACTTCGTATATGTTACAGAAGGAAAGCATTTCAGATTCGTCACTAATCGAGAAACGAACTTTTATATCTCCCATGGCTATCCCCCCCTTGTCTACATGCTATGTAAGAACAATTAAGGGACAACCCTTAAATTTTTCTCATTTCATGTCAAAGGGGAGTGAACCATATACATAGGACAAGAACTCAAAAAAAGCCTGGTGAACTCATATGAAACATGAATTTGAACAAGTCAACGAGAAAAGTATCGCCCTATATTGTCGAGTTTCTACAGACGAACAAGCACGAGAAGGCGTTTCCCTTGATGAACAGCAGGAGCGACTGAAGGCTTATTGTCGAGCTATGGGATGGAGTACAGAGCCAATTTTGTTTGTGGATGATGGATATTCAGCTAAAAATATGGACCGTCCTCAATTAAATCGTTTGCTCCAAGCCGTTGAAAAAGGAAGCATATCTCGAATCCTTGTTACGAAGCTTGATCGGTTAAGCAGACGCCTTCTTGACTTGTTGAAGCTGATTGATGTATTTCAGGAATATGATGTTTCTTTTGCCTCTATAAGTGAATCATTCGATACGAATACTCCATCTGGGCGCCTCACTCTTCAAGTCTTAGGAGCCGTCGCAGAGTTTGAACGTGAACGTATACGTGAGCGCGTATTTGAAAATATGGTTCACGCAGCAAATCAGGGGAAGTGGCTAACACAAAGCCCTTATGGTTATCGGTTAGAAAATAAAGAGCTAGTTATTTATGAACCTGAAGCGCAAATTGTCCGTGATGTATATGATATGTACTTGAATCAGGGGATCGGTTATCGGGGGATTGCTAGGAAACTGAATGATGCTGGCATTCTATCTAAACAAAAAAAGGAATGGTCGCTCCGGGCTATAAAACTGATGCTGACCAATCCAGCTTATAAAGGAACCCTTGTCTGGAATCGGGTAGATACAAGCAAGTCAAAGCGTAATCTAAAGGATAACAGCGAGTGGGTAGTAGTCGATGATGCACTCCCAGTTATTATTGATAAGAAGACCTGGGAACGTGTACAGCATCAAACCAATAAAAAACAAATGGCTCCCCGTGCTCAAACAAGTCCACACCTTCTTGGTGGACTTTTGAAATGTGGGAAATGTGGTTCTGGTATGAGCATTGGCTGGTCGGGATCAAAAAATAAAAGATATCGTGTATATGTTTGCTCTGCCCATAAAAATAAAGGTACCTGTACAAGTAAACAATACCGAGCAGACGAAGTCGAAGAATGGTTTAAAGAAGGATTGCAGCAGTTGTTAAATATGATCGGTTATCAATCATTTCCTCAGTTGATCCAAAAAGCAACTCAACAAAACGAAGAAAATGTAGAGCAAAAAATTCGTACAGCGAAAAACCGCTACAAACGAAAAGTAGAGGCATACACCGCCGGATTGATTGAACTTGAGGATCTAAATGAGGAAAAACAGCGTTTAGAAAAACTTATAGAGGAAGCAGATCAAAAGAGTTCAGTGTCTCAGATAGATATTTCATATGTAGAGAAAATGGTTAAAGAAAAAATTAAAAATGCTCTGGATGCTATTGATATATTACCCGTTCCAGAAGCGAAATCTTTAATCAAAACTATCGTTGAAAAAGTAATTATACCAGAGGAAAAAGATATTGAAATCGTTCTACGTATAGATTGACCATCTGTTTAATCTCTTCTAACCAAAAATGGATATCCTGCAAGCTGCTCGATTGGTCACTTGCGGATATCCCTTTTGTTTTATTCATATTTAGTTAACTAAATCAACTCAGACTTTTGTAAAAGTCTCTGAACAATAGCCGCAACCTCTGCTCTCGAGATAAACTCTTTTGGTGCCAGTTGCTGACCATTTCTACCGGAAACTAGACCTGCTTGCAAGCAATCCGCAATTCCTTCCTTCGCCCACTCCGACGCCTGTTTCGCATCTATAAATGGACGCAACAGTTCTCCTGCTTCTTTAGGCTGAAGTTTCGCTTGCAGATCGGTGATTTTCATCGCTTTGGCGATAATCCCCATCGCCTGCTCCCGTGTAATCTTGTCATTTGGACGGAATGTGCCATCTTCAAACCCACGGATTAGATTGTTTTTATACGCGATTTGCACCGCGCTGCTGTACCAATCTGCTGCTTTTACATCCGTAAATGGCACAACACCATCCTCTTGCTTAATCCCTAACCCACGGACCATGATTGCCGCAAACTCTGCGCGCGTAATATCCTGGTCCGGATTGAATAGATCATGACCAATTCCGCTAATTACCATCCGTGAACCCATGTCATTCACCGCATTCTTCGCCCAGTGGTGCTCTACATCTTTAAACTCGAGAGGATGCCAGACAACCGAATACGTACTGTTCGTTAAACTATTGATTTTTACAAAATACTTCCCATCAATCATAACCACTTTAGTCGGTACATGACGAACAGTTCCATCTGGGTCAACGACAACGCCTGTTGTAATCTTGTTCGGATCTACTCCGTCTGGAATGGCAATGGTTCTTTCTACGTATGTGTTAAATTTGGAAACATCAATCGTTTTATCTCCATATGTCCCTGTTACTGTGAAATTGACTGGTGGGGCTACGATTGTAAATTCACCTTTTGCTGCTGAATTTTCCACGATCTTCACTGTTTCTGCTGGCGGCTTGGAAATCTCGATGTGAACTTTAATATCCTGAAGATTTACTCTCGTTCCAAGCTGATCTGAGATGGCATTAATATTAATCTGCTGTGCCGGTAACCTATAGGAGACATTCTCTGTTTTAATTTCGACAACAGCCTGCTTTTGTTCCATGTTTTTGACTATCTGGCCGTTCAATTCGCCAACCACGATATCCGATTTTGTATTTATCGGAATTGTAATTACCGCATGTTGCCCATCAGCTACAAGTTTCTCTCCAATCTTCTTTTCATCAACGGCAACGGTAGTTACTGTTCGATCATTCACCTTTGCTGTTACTGCTGTTCCAGCACTTTCAACCTTCCCATTGAACAGAACTTCAACCCCAGTATTTGATGTGCTTGGTGATGGAGATTGTGCAGATGTACTGCTGCTTCCTCCACCTCCGCCACCACTTAAAGTCGCTGCATTTACTACTACACTTATACTCGCAGTCTTGCTTTGCGTATTCGTCACCCCGTTGGGGAGAGTGAGTATTCCCGTTACCGTAAAGCTTTGGGTTCCGGTGTTTGCTGGATTATAGCTTGCGTTAGCTACATCCCATGTTACGTTCACATTGATCTTGCTGTTATCCTCTAACGTTACTTCTACCTGGGGCGGTAATCCCAATGCGGCTGCCGTCTTCGCTGTTCCATTTGTCACACCTGTTTTCGCCGTCGGATTTGTTACATCTGTAATATTCTTCACGACTGCCGATGCCGCATCCACGCTTACATTTATACTCGCAGTCTTGTTTTGTGTATTTGTCACCCCGTTGGGGAGAGTGAGTGTTCCCGTTACCGTAAAACTTTGAGCTCCGATATTTGTTGGATCATAGCTTGCGTTAGCTACATCCCATGTTACGTTCACATTGATTTTGCTGTTATCTTCTAACGTTACTTCTACCTGGGACGGTAATCCCAATGCGGCTGCCGTCTTCGCTGTTCCATTTGCCACACCTGTTTTCGCCGTCGGATTTGTTACATCTGTAATATTCTTCACGACTGCCGATGCCGCATCCACGCTTACATTTATACTCGCAGTCTTGTTTTGTGTATTTGTCACCCCGTTGGGGAGAGTGAGTGTTCCCGTTACCGTAAAACTTTGAGCTCCGGTATTTGTTGGATCATAGCTTGCATTAGCTACATCCCATGTTACGTTCACATTGATTTTGCTGTTATCCTCTAACGTTACTTCTATCTGGGACGGTAATCCCAATGCGGCTGCCGTCTTTGCTGTTCCGTTTGCCACACCTGTTTTCGCTGTCGGATTTGTTACATCTGTAATATTCTTCACGACTACCGATGCCGCATCCACGCTTACATTTATACTCGCAGTCTTGTTTTGTGTATTTGTCACCCCGTTGGGGAGAGTGAGTGTTCCCGTTACCGTAAAACTTTGAGCTCCGGTATTTGTTGGATCATAGCTTGCGTTAGCTACATCCCATGTTACGTTCACATTGATTTTGCTGTTATCCTCTAACGTTACTTCTATCTGGGACGGTAATCCCAATGCGGCTGCCGTCTTTGCTGTTCCGTTTGCCACACCTGTTTTCGCTGTCGGATTTGTTACTGATTGAATATTTTTTATGATAACAAATTTTTGTACATTCGCACGAGTACCATCTACGACGTATATATTTCCTGAATGGTCAATAGCTACGTCTGTTGGATTGGTAAACGTCGTATCATCCGATGAATTAAAAGGGGTTCCAAACGCATACTGAAAGTCTCCAGTAGAGCTAAACACTTGAATCGGTAAATTACCATTATAATCGGTTATATATACGTTATCATCAGAATCTATTCCAAGACCGTTTGGATATTTAAATTTTCCGTTTCCCGTACCTTCTGATCCCCACGTCGTAATTACATTACCATCAGAATCAAATTTTTTAACACATTTGTCTCCGCTATCAGTCACATATAAGTTATTCTGTGAATCGATCGCGATATCTATAGCTTGATTTAAAGGTGCATTAGACCAATTAGTGTTATCTATTAATTGTAAATTAGAATCATATTTAGTAATACCAAGCGCATCTAGAACATATAAGTTACCATATGAGTCTATCGCTACAGAAGATACCATAAATAGATCTGTTAGTTCAGCGATAAATTCTCCCTCTTTTGATAGTTTTTGAATTCTATTATTGTTTTGATCTGCTACATAAACATTATCTAATGAATCTATCGCAATAAATGAAGGGCCGTCGAATTGCTTACTATCGGTTCCATAACTCCCCCACTGCGAGAGAAATATGCCGTTCTCTGAAAATTTTTGAATACGGTTATTCCCTGTATCTACTATATATACATTCCCTGATGAATCTGTTGCCACTCCTGTAGGAAGATTGAATTTTCCCTCACCATTTCCACCTGCTCCCCATGTTTGTATGAAACTCACCGCGGCACTTGATGTATTTGGAACAAGTAGCATACACAGACACAACGCTACTAAACTAAAAAGCAACTTTCTCTTCATAATTTCCCCTTTCCATATCTCATAGATTTTGATATTACAACTTATCCTCATCCAAAAACAATACCTAGTATCTTTAGGATTGATACTAGGTATTGTCCGATAGTATCTAGTACTCTATTTTATGAAACATGTCTTCCTACAAACTACTCTACCTCTTTGTGATAAACATTCCACATAAAGACTACATTGTACTTTTGAGATTCTGTAACTCCACTCATATCGCAAAGTAAAATTTCGTTTTTTGTAAAAACAGGTCGTATGAATACCTAGATTGCCAATAACGTTCGTTATCTTCCTTTTTTTAAATATGTTGGACCTTCACGAACTTTCAAACTATATACAGTTACGGCGTCTGCTGACCGTAATACTCATAGGTTCCTTTTGTATATAGGTTCCATTCACCAGCCTGCGAGTATGTCTGCGAGGCGCTGTGAATCGCGCTCTTCCGAATAATCGTTCCTCCTTTTGGCAAAATTTCTTCGTGGCTATTTGGATCACCAATGACGTCAATAATGCGTCCGTCTTTTTTCAAGACGATCGCCGTCAGACGGCTTCCCGGCATGTTTAGTTCCAGCTCGTCGTTGAAATACGGCGTGTTAATAAAATCGAAAAAGTCATAAAACGCACGATCTATTATATTGATAAGTTTAATATCTTGGATATTTTGCTCCGGTATGTTGAAAATTTTTGTATCCTTGCTTTTAATTTCGTTTGTTGCTAGATCAAAATGAAAGATTTCGAGTACATACCCGGTAAATTTCTGACCTGTACCGTATTTAGAATTGAGAATCTGAAAAGTCTTATTATATTCTCCACCATCAATGTATTGAATAAAGTAAGGATCAGAATTTAACTGTAACGCCACGTTGACTCGAAGTAATACAGCTTTTCCATCAGCACTAACCACCCAATTATCACCGTTAGTCGCTGTACCTATCCATGACTTTTTAGATAAAGTTGTTGGTCCACTCAAGGTCTGATTTGGAATGCCCTTATAGACATCGAAACTATCCTGAGTCGGAAAGAAAGGCGACAAATCATAGGTGATGCTTGGCACACCAACCTTGGTGTTTATTTCAACATAACCATTCGTAGCAAGTTGAACAGCTCGTACATTCAGGTTATAGGTTACTGCTTTTCCCTTGGTGTTCGTTGCCGTAATAGCAACGAACGTGGTTCCCACGTGTCCGATCATCCCAGGTTCAAGGGTTAACTTATTACCACTTATGGACACCCGAGCTGCATCAGGATCATTTACAACTGCCGAAAATGTCAAGGTATCCCCTTCAGGATCGCGGAACAACTGACTCAAATCATACTCACGGGAGACAGTATAAACAGGGCAGAGAACTTGTGTTTGGATCGAGCTGATAACTTCAGGTGCCTGGTTTGCTGCTGCCTGAACCGTAACAGTGAATGTACTGCTTATCGGTGCATTATGTCCATCGTTTGCTGTTACCGTAATCGTTGCCGTTCCTGCCGCAATCGGCGTAATTGTCAATTGATCTCCTGTTGTGCTTACGTTCGCAACTCCTGTATCCGAGCTTGATACTCCATACATAAGAGTATCTCCATCTGCATCCGCAAAAACATTCCCAAGACTGATCGTGGACGGACTTCCTCCAACTGTCATCGTTTGATTCCCAATGGGATTTGCCACCGTTGGTGCATGATTTGTTGCTGCCTGAACCGTAACAGTGAATGTGCTGCTTATCGGTGCATTATGTCCATCGTTTGCTGTTACCGTAATCGTTGCCGTCCCTGCCGCAATCGGCGTAATTGTCAATTGATCCCCTGTTGTGCTTACGTTCGCAACTCCTGTATCCGAGCTTGATGCTCCATATATAAGAGTATCTCCATCTGCATCCGCAAAAACATTCCCAAGACTGATCGTGGACGGACTTCCTCCAACTGTCATCGTTTGATTCCCAATGGGGTTTGCCACCGTTGGTGCCTGGTTTGCTGCTGCCTGAACCGTAACAGTGAATGTGCTGCTTATCGGTGCATTATGTCCATCGTTTGCTGTTACCGTAATCGTTGCCGTTCCTGCCGCAATCGGCGTAATTGTCAATTGATCTCCTGTTGTGCTTACGTTCGCAACTCCTGTATCCGAGCTTGATACTCCATACATAAGAGTATCTCCATCTGCATCCGCAAAAACATTCCCAAGACTGATCGTGGACGGACTTCCTCCAACTGTCATCGTTTGATTCCCAATGGGATTTGCCACCGTTGGTGCATGGTTTGCTGCTGCCTGAACCGTAACAGTGAAATTTTTAGATACCTTTCCACCCCTACCATCATTTGCTGACATTGCAATTATGGTGCTTCCTGCTGATAATGGAGTGATTTTTAATTGTGCCTCACTGAGATTCACACTTGCAACTAACGGCTTCTGAGATACCGCTGTAAATGAGAGCACATCTCCATCTTGGTCACTGAAGATTGTATTTAAATCTATGACCAGATCTCCTGAACCTACCATTATGGTTTGATTCGCAATTGTAGTAGCTGTTGGTGCATGATTTGAACCGCTACTTCCTGAACCACTTGAAGTAGTAGTAGACGGAGAAACGCCCGCACTGGTACTTGCAATTTGTGACTTCACTTCCGTATAGTTTGTTACAATATTTTCAACCTTGGCTCCTGTTGGAACCGATAAGGTACCAATCTGTGTTCCCGGCTGTACCGTAACTTTTGAATTGACATCCGAAACAGTAACCTGTGTAATTGTCGCCGATGTATTCAATGTAACAAAACTTGCATTTTGGATCGTCAGGCTTTCGATTTTTCCGCTTCCTGAGAGAGTCGTGGCATCATGATTTTCAATTGATAACGAAGTAATTGAAGCATTAAGAGTTACATTAGTAGCACCATCTTGTATGTTCACCTTTGGAATAGTTATACTTGAATCCGCTTGTATCGTAGCATTGCTAGTAACGTTTATTTCTGAAACTGTAGTTGTTCCTATTGCTTCTACTCGTACATCTGGTTTATTAATATTCGTTGCCTGAAGAGTAGAATCTTCAAATACAACCGTATGTGGTGATCCCCCTTCAATAGTTGTATTTCCTTTTACCTCTACCTTGTAGGCATAAAAGTTATTCTTCATATCAGGCTCAATATCAAAATTTCCGGCTATTGTCAGATTTTTAATCGTTACATAGTCGGCCCCTACCTTTATATTCCCATCAATCGTTGTACCTTGAGCGTCGAGCACAATGTTTTCCGAAAATTCTTTTCCACCTATCTTGGCAGGCTTTCCACTCGTTTTGAGCTCTAGGTATGTAATTTTCGTAATAACTTGATTTGATGATTCCACATCAATTTTTGCATGTTGAAGAACATCTGCGTTCCCTTCATTTAATACGCCTTTTACATTTTCAGCTACACGATAGGAGATACCATTAATAGTGACTATATTCCCTTTAATTTCATCAATCACAGCGTGATGAGAGGAAGGGGCTATTAAGTCCATTAGTTTAGATATAACAGACGCTACCTCTTGGCGCTGAATCGGTTTCTTCGGGTTGAAGTTTTTTCCATCACCATGGAGCAATCCTTCTTCTAGTGCCACTTGAACGGCTGGTTTTGCCCAGCTACTTATCTGATTTTTATCTGCAAAAGGAAGGGCGTTCCCTTTGCCTTTTGTATCTGCTTTTATAATGTTGATAAGTAAACTTGCGAATTCTTCCTGGGTCAAAGGTGCATTCGGATGAAAGTTCCCCTTTTCATCCCCCTTCATAATCCCCGCTACTTTCACTGCATCAATCGCATCCTTAGCCCAAGTAGTAGTCGAAACATCGTTAAAAGAGGATATGACGGTTTCCTGTTTCGTTAAATTCAATACTTTGGACAAGGTAGCAGCCATTTCTTGACGCGTCATCTTGTCTAGTGGTCGAAAACGACCGACTGGATCTCCAACCATTATTGTTTGTTCTTTCATTTTCAATACAGATTCCTTTGCCCAGTCACTCACTTGATCAAAGTCCAAAAAAGGGCTAGACGCACTTACCTTTTTCTGTGGTTGTTTTTCATGACTTACAGCGGGAGCTGCTATAGTGTGGGAAGACCCAAATAGCATAGAAAAGATAACTGTAGTGGATAGGACCTTATAATATTCCTTATATATTTTTTTGCTCATGACCGCCTCCTAAATACACTATGTAAACAGAACTAATAAGGTTAAACGCATACTAGTGTGTTATTTACTCATAGTTTTATTTGCCTATAGTTCGAAACCATTTACATTGGTTGAATAACCTACAAATTTTCGTCATATGAAGTATGCATACCCCCTCTAATTTAGTAATTAATTTCATAAGATTAATATTTTTGGTATAAATTAAGCATATATCGTATTTATTACTACATTATACATTTTCGTTCTGAACAAATTCTGAACATATCAGTTTTTACATCAAAAAAGCTGCCCTATTACTAGGCAGCTTTTAGTAAAATTTATATTATTATGAGGGATTATAAGATGTATATTTTTTGATTATAGACTGCTTAAATTCATAGATTCATTTATAGTAAACATTCATGTTTTTCGTATCAATCATAAGCCCCAGTTCACGCATAAAGTCGAATCCTATAATACCATCCAGTTCCAGTCCATAATCCATGGCTCCGATTTCAATTTGGAAATTCTGAAGCCTTGCATCTCCGATCTGGATTACGTCCATCGTTTTGGAATACACAAATTCGGCACCACCGACTCCATAAATCGTATGCGTCATATCATTTGGCTCAGGCTTCACACCAATTTCAATGAGCTTATCCACATTAAATATCGTCCCTGCCGAACCTGTATCCAGCAGAACATTTTCGCATTTTATCGTTTGACCACGGAACGTCACAGTCGCTTCCACAAACGGCAGGTCATGTTTTATTGTAATTGAGATCATATTCTGCGCAGCCCTGTCCATTTCTTCTCTCTGATATCAAGCTCCTCACGGGATGTATGGAAGAAATAATACTCTCGTCCTGGATTCTCCTTATGGAGAGCTGTATAGCGTCGTAGTGCGTCCATTGAGTCCTTATAACGATCAATAACAGCCAGATCATCAACAATCCGTTTATCATCCTCGGAACGAGCTTTCAACGCTTCAAACACAATCCACTCGTCCTGATAGGCCTGTCTCACTTCTTGCCACTTCACGACATCCCATCCTTTCCGCGTCCTTTTTTACTGATTATACCACATACATCTGGACATCCATATCTCACCGATTTAAAATAAAAGCATGCGTCTGACGTTAAGGTCATCGCATGCTTTTATCATAATTTTAAGCACCTTTGCGAAACGAAGCCCAGCCCTCGTTCATGATCTTCGTCTCGATCTGAGGCCAGAAATACAACATCTCTTCGCGCATAATCGTGAGTACATCCCGTTGCCACGGCTCCAGACTTGGACTGAACTCCTCAATGAACAACAACAAATCCTTCTCTGGCTCCGGAGGAAAACGCTTCGCATGCCGCTTCCGTTCCTCATCCGCTGCTTCCCGTTTTTTCCGCTCCTCCTCATCAATCTCCCACAAATCATCATACGGCCGGGTCACTCGGGACGTAAACTCTGGTAATTCGTCTTTATTATCCGCCCATGTAAAATGCCGATGTAGCAAACTCGGATCAATATGCTCCTGAATGCCGAGAATCGCATCCAGAAAATCTTCCACCGTTTCCTGTCCGTATCGGATCTCATACTGGCGCAACCGCTCGGCTGTAGCTGACATACTTTCTACCATATCGCGATTCGTCTGGCTGAACCGGACATTGTTTTTAAAAAAATCACAATGTGCCAGCACATGTGCCACAATCAACTTATTTTGAATCAAGCTATTGCCATCCAGTAGAAATGCATAGCACGGATTCGAGTTAATCACCAGCTCATAAATCTTACTTAACCCGAGATCATACTGCAATTTCATCCGGTGAAACGATTTTCCGAAACTCCAGTGCGAGAAGCGGGTTGGCATACCGTATGCGCCAAATGTATAAATAATATCTGCCGGGCACACCTCATAGCGCATCGGATAAAAATCCAGGCCAAATCCTTGCGCAATCTCGGTGATCTCGTCGACTGCCCTTTCTAGTTGCTTCATCTCTTCTTCTGTCATCCCGCACTCTCCTTTCCGAAAAATCCCGTCAGCGCCTTATACACTTCGCCCTTCTCCCGGACAATCGAATATTTGAACTTCGGGTCTTTAATATGCTTATAAGCTGACATTAATGTAGAATGACGGTTGTATTGATTAAACTATTCATGATATATACAAATTAACTAGTGTTCCCTCTCGTTTATAAATTTATACCGGACCTTGTTAAATTTATTCTCTACTCATATCAAAACAAAACGTCCAGTAAGTACTGAGCTTTTCTTATTTCTTCGGTGTCCAAATAAGTAAGCATTCGCTACTTAATCTTGGCCACAAGGAGGGTATCAGAAAAGTCATAAAGTAGTCATGTGACCGATTCTCCTCACCGTCCTTCTAGGCAAAATAAAAGGAGCAGCTTTTTCCGCTGCCCCCCACCTATTTATTCTTGTGTGATCCATTCCCACGCTTCATTCTGCTGTTCTAGATCGAAGTACTTCATATCGGCTTTAATAAAATAATCTTCTATTTTGATAATCGGCTTCATCCACTTCCGATCACTTACTACGGCGACTTTGTCGTAATACTTATAGAATTCTTTATTAAATTCTATATCCTCTAAAATAGCATCCCAGGAAACCCCTGTGTATTCTCCAACCATCATCAGCACTCGAATCTTGCCATAACGATCGGCTATTTCTCGGAAAGCTTGCTCAACATCCGGGTAGTCCTTTTTTGTTACCTTTTCACTGACTTCAATCGCTACAACAGCGTCACTACGACTTTCTATCACTTTTATCATAGAGATCACCTTCCCTTCCCCATATTCTATTCGGTATAGAGATGGGCTTTCCTTGTACCGCGTAGCAAACTATATGACAAATATGTGAGTATGGCACATGATTTTTCCGTAAAATCAAAACAACCTGCCAGTCTAACTGAACCTCTCATGACTAAAGTCATGAGGTTCTAAGGTACTTTCATTCAGCCTTCGTCTGAATGACCGAAAACGAGTTTTCGGCTGACATCAGCCACTAAGCTATTTCCCTTAGACTTTCATGGACAAGGCAACCATTGCTGCCATTATCGTCCTGTAGGCTCGGTTCAAAACCCTTTTGGATCGAAGTTTTACAAGCCGATACTGCTTACTTGTTTCTTGCTCAAATGTTTAATTCGTTCCATTTCCTGTTCGTGCTTACCAAAGAAGTTGTTCCATGTTTCATTTGCTCGTCCAACATCTACTTCACGCAGATTGTCTTTTGTATTCATGATTAGAAAGGCACTATACAAATCACGTTGCACATCACCTTGCTCAAAGTGGTTCCAACGTTTTGAGAGCTTTTTCTTCACGCACGTTTGCGTGAAGTGTTCAAATTGACTGGCTTTCACTTTAGTGGTGTCAATCCGCTTTAGTTTTAAGCCGAAGTAGTTTAGTTTGTTGTCGATAATCGAAAGAAGCATAGATGGCGCACGATTCGCTACTGACTTTCCAAATCGTTTTTTACGTTTGTATCGTCCCGTCTTTTCGCTAATCTCTGTTTTCTTTGCTTTTGCTTGAAGTCCTTTGAAATTCATGGTTTCAACTCGGACATCCAGCCCCAACGAAAGAATATAATTAGCCAGTTGATTGTGTGATTGCCTGCGCTTATCCGCAATTTTTCGACTCATTTCAGCGAACTCTTGCCGAGCTTTCTTGTAGTTTTCACTTTGAATCCATTTCTCTCGATTGGATTTATTGATTGTGCCATCTTCCTTGTATTTGTTCGGGTTATTTGCTCTACGACTGCGGTCTAACTTACGCTGTAGCATCCGTTTTTGACGTTCATCTACTGACAAACCTTCCGCTAGCTCAAACAGCTTCACTTCCTTTTCAGAAGTAATGGCGAGTGTTGATGTGCCAATATCTAATCCGACACGAGCGTTTTCATCTTTGGAATGATTATGATTGCGTTTCTTTGGTGGAAACCCTTCTAAGGCAAATTGAACGAAGTAACGATTTTTACCACGAATCACTTTCTTTACAAGTCGGCAATATTTGATTTTATCTTGAAGCGCAAGATGTGCGTATTCATCTTGGTTTTTTATCATGACAGGCAGGATAAGTCCTAACCATTCCATGCGTTTGTTTTCGGGAAAGTAACGAAAACCAGTCTTGTTTGTCTTTTCTTCTAACGAAAAGAATTGACCTACTGAACAAAAATGTACTTTCTTACCGTTCCCATACATGACTTTCTCAATTGCTTGAAACGCTCGTTCCGCGATATTCTGAGCCATTTGAGAACCGATATTTTGCTTAAGCGTACGCCCCATTCCTTGAACGTACCTATTTAAATCGAATTTACGAACGCCGTATTGTTCTTTGAATTGATTCAGAAGTTGATTGCGTTCTTTGCCTTTCGGCATACGAACCACTTCCCAATACCTAGGATTACGTATCATGTATTTGTATCTACGCCACGCTTCACCTAGACAGGCATTGTAGATCGTTCGCCCAATGTGTAAGCGCTTTTCCAGGATGTGTTCTTGCCATGTTTCAACTTGTAAAGGCAACGTAAGCACATAGGTTGGCGTTGTCATCTAGGTTCAGCTCCTTTCGCTATTTCTTTTGTTGATTACGAATGTATTGGCGTATTTGTTGTTCTGTATTTTCACTTACGGTTGCGACAAAGTAACTAGGATTCCACAAATGACCACCCCACAGTTTCTTTTTTAGTTGGGGAAACTCTTTAAATAGCAACCTTGCTGAAACGCCTTTTAACGCTTTGATGATATTCGGAATTGAATGTTGTGGATTACAGTCAACCAAGAGATGAACATGGTCACAATCACTTTCGATTTCCGAAATCGTGAAACCATTATCTATAGCAATTTGATTGAGTATTTCCTTTAATCGTATATCTATATCGCCAAGTAACACGTTGTGGCGATATTTCACGCACCATACAATATGGTATTGGATAGCGTACACATATCCTCTACCATGTTTGACTTCTGCCATGCTATCCACCTCAATTACAGGATAACATATGTCAAAATATTTTTCAGGCTATTACTACTAAATATCGGTATTTTTGTTAGTAGGTAAGTTAACATATGTCGGACAATTGACGTGTCAAAAGACACGCCTTGTCCGAAGCCGAGAACACTCATGACTAAAGTCACGAGTGTTCTCGGCTAATTCATAAAAACTGCTTATTCTTCGCTTTTATGGGCATATGCACATCCCGAAAAATAGGTATTTGCATAGAGTGTTAGGGATATTTCAAGTTGATACTGCGGCGATTCCTTTACAAGATTTTTTCATCTCTTCTCGTCTAAGGCAAAATAACAATGCTGGCAGACACCGACGTTTTATTTATTTTTGCTGTTCTTCCTTCTACTCTCGTTGCTTTTTCTCCTTTTCCCAATATCTTTGTACACACTCTTCCCAATTGCTCTGCGGGTCCGGCATTATCACTCGTGTTTCCATTTTACTCCTCCCTTCTTGTCCTGTTATTGTGCAACAAAAAGCTAAAATGAATAATAAAAAGCCACTCCGAAGAGCAGCTTATATTGGCCTTACATGCCAGGCTGGAACGTCTTACAGTCTGTTTCCTCTGTAGTCGAAGCATTCTTGCCTTTGTGGCTTACTACATAAATCTCATTTGCGCTGCATTTATCGCCTTGCGCCCAGTACGTACAGTTGTTTACTTCGCAAAGTACATCTTTTGCCATAGTTATCCACCTCCTTCGTAGTTTATCATGGACAAGTTTCGCTCTGTCTATTCATATTTGTATTGCACTATTCGTTCGATGTCCCCTTAACGGTTGGCAGACCGCGAAGGATATTTTTTGTAGCTTATCAAAACCTTTACTTTCATTTAACCTTCTTTACACTTCAATCACCCATAATAATAACTGTCTCTTATTAAAACCACTCCTCCCCCCCTTTTCTAAGTGAAAGGGGCGTTTTTCTCTCTTCTTCTGAACTCGCTCCAGCGCTCTTCGAACCGTTTTCGGCTCTTTTTATTGCATCTATCCAAGTTTTGATTCAAAAATAGTTTAAAGATAATTCAGAAACAACTGATTAAGATGCAAAATCCAAGCAATTTAGCGGTTTTCCCCCTACTTTTTGTTGGCATATAATTTGCTTTATAAAAATATCAGCGATAGGTTTTTCTCCACTCAAATTACTCTGTTGGGCGTTTACACTTTAGGAAGCGAGATTGCACCCCTTTCTCGCTTCCCTTTTTTTGTCCATTAACAGATCAGCAATTTTTAATCGTTAAGCCGTATCCCCACTGCACATCTGTTCGGCTACACGCTCTTTGTATTTAGTCAGCTTGCTCACCATCTGTGTAATGGCTGCTAGAGCTGCTGGTTTAATATCTACATCCAGCTCAAACGTGAGCTTCATTTTCTTATCCGTCACATTTCGACCAGCCACATAGGATTTAAATTCAGCATTCAAGTTCATGTTATTGCCCCCCGTTCCAAGCCAGACTCCCGAAGGGCCTGAATCATACAGTAGATTCAAGTTTTCCTTTATTCAACTCATACTCTGCACGAATAATTCTTCTTTTGTGGTTGTACCAAGTAGCTCGAACCCAAGCTCTCTTAAGCATCTGCACCTCTGGAAGCGAGTCATTATCTCGAAACCATTGCGCCTGCTGCTCGTCTGTCATAAACGGAAGTGCTGAGCGAATCTTGATGGTCGTGTTACCGATCTGTGTGGTGTAGCAAGGACGTTCATTTTGTTCCATATGCTCATCCCCCTTTGCACCATATCTATGCGTAGGAGAGCATTGGACAACCCTATTCATTTGGGGAGCCTCCTTTCTTGTAAGACTCCCTTTTTTTTGTCGAAATTTATCTATTTCTTTTTGTAGTTTCCTAGAACCATGATATTTAGAATAATAAACATACATATTTTCAGTTGAATTTTCTACATTCAACATAACTATCAATCATTAAAGGCCAGATTCAGAATGTGCTACTAGCAAAGAACATATTGCACACACAAAAAACCGACATCATGATGAACAGCAAACGCTGGCGTGATGTCGGTTCTTTTATAAGCTAAGGAGGAAGTAAAATGACATATATCGGCGAATCAGAACCATTACCACCACCATTGAACCAGGAGGAAGAAGAATACTTGCTCAGTCGTCTGCATACAGGTGATCAAGAGATTCGCTCGATGCTGATTGAGCGCAATTTACGGCTCGTTGTGTACATTGCCCGCAAGTTTGAGAACGTTGGGGTTAATATCGAAGATTTGGTCAGCATCGGTACAATCGGACTCATTAAGGCGGTTAATACATTTGATCTGGAGAAAAAAATCAAGCTGGTCACCTACGCATCGCGCTGTATCGAAAACGAGATTCTCATGTTTTTGCGCCGCAACAGTAAAGTGAGGGCCGAGGTGTCATTTGACGAACCCTTAAACATTGACTAGGATGGGAAAGAGCGCTAGCAAGGTGTGACTGAGCTTCTTTCCTATAAATCGGTTAAACACAAATTGTTGTTAAAACGAAAAAATTGAAGAAGAAAAGCGGGCAAATCGCCCGCTTTCTCTAACCTGCACACTATGCTTTAAATTGTTTTACAATGTCCTCAAGCTCTTCCGCCATTTTAGCTAAAGAGGCTGCTGTAGCGGAAACCTCCTCCATCGAAGCCAATTGTTCTTCCGTGCTAGCTGACACCTCATTAATACCTTCTGATACTTTTTCTACCGTCTTTGTTACAGAGCGAATTGACGTAACAAACTGCTCGGTACTTGCTGTAATCTGTTGAACCGAAGCGGAAACCTCATTAATTTCATGGCTTACTTCATCTATAGATTGGTAGATTTGAGTAAAGGAGGCTCCAGCATCATCGACAACCTCCATACCTTTTGCTACTTCTCTTCTACTATTCTCCATCGAACGTAACGCAGTATCCATTTTATTTTTAATCATATCAATTAATTCTGTAACACTACCGGCCGATTGAGAAGATTGCTCTGCCAGCTTTCGAACTTCATCCGCTACAACAGCAAACCCTCGTCCATGTTCTCCCGCTCTTGCTGCTTCGATGGCAGCATTCAAAGCCAAAAGGTTTGTTTGGCTTGATATATCTGTAATCAGCCCAGCAAAATTTCCAATTTGATCAATACTTTCATGTAAATGCTTGATAATACTAGATAACTCATCGACTGAGTTTTGAATAAAGTTCATCTGCTGAACGGCTGTAAGAATGGTTTCATTTCCTTTGGACGCTATAGTAGAAGTATTAGCCATAGATACAGACGTGATCTGCGTATGCTGGGCGATTTCCTGGAGCATATCAGACATGTCAGCAATCGTTGCTGACATACCCTCTACGTTTCTCGCCTCCTCCTCTGATCCGACTGCAATCTCATGAACTGTACCAGAAATATGTTCCGTCGCCTTAGCTGTTTCTTGGGAACTTGCCATTAGTTGTTCGGAGGCAACCGCCAAAAGATCTACCCTTTCTTTTACCTGGTATAAAACGGACTGTAAGGATTCACTCATGTGATTAAAGTGATTTCCCAGTTGACCAAGCTCATCTTTAGCGTTCAAGCTAACTCTCTCCGTTAAATCACCCTGGCTAATTTTATCCGAAGCATCACTTAACAATTTGAGTGGTCTTGTAATGGAAATAATCACCCAATATGTCACAACAGCTCCCAACAGCAGCGAGACGATAATCGTAACAACTGTAGTAAAGAAAATACCTTGAACACTCTCTTGAATTTCTGCTAATTTTATCGTGCCAGCTACTTTCCATCCTGTAATCGTATTCGTTGTAAAAAATGTTTCTTTTTGCTCCCCATCCTCGTTAAATATATATGTGCCTTCATCTTTTTTAAATAGTTCCCCCATAGTCTGTTCAGGGATCGCGTCACCACTTTTTATCGTAGGATGAACAATGGCTTTCCTGGTTTGATCGATGATAAATCCATACCCATGTTCGCCAATTTTTGTTTGTTTCACTGAATTACTCAGACTGGTAAGATCTAAATCGATAGCAACAACCCCGCTTCCATCTTTCAGCGGTTTTGAAACGCTTACAACAAATACATTTTTAAGCTTATCAAGGTATGGCTCTGAAACACTTGCGCTCTCTTTATTTTGCATCGCTTCTTGATACCATACTCGCTTCCTGGGATCATAGTCTGACGGAAGTTTGTCCGCCCCGTCTGCAATCAGAATCCCCGTTTGTGTACCAACGTATGCAGACGTAATTTCCGGATGCGTACTTTGGTAACGATGAATAATTTCCATAACACGTGGGCTTTGTTTCCCATTATATAAACTTGCATCAATAGACTGAGATAAAAAGCCTACACTCTTTTTCTCATTTTCTATCGTATTGTTAATTAAGTCGTTTAGAAATTTCACGTTTCGTTCCGCAGAATTGACCATATCGTTTTGTATCCGGTCTTTAGCAGTATTATACGAGAAACTTCCAATAACTAGACTCGGCAGCAGTAAAAGGAGAATAAAAGCAACCTGTAACCTTCTTCCTACACTTGATGCAATCCAATTCATCATATACCTCAACCCCTTTTACTAACATTTGTGAATAAAAACTGTATAATTCCATAAATAAATATTATCTATAAAATACCTTTTAGCATAGTGTAAAAATTGCAATATGATATATAAAAATCCCTACATAAAATTGATTGACTTTTTTAATCCATATTTCTACATAATATCCCCCTACAAATTGCGAGGAAGCCAATGATACAATCATGGGGAGGTGATTGTATGTACCGCCCTACTGGAAAAGATGTATTCATTTACCTTCGGAAAAGTCGTAAGGACATCGAAGAAGAGAAAAAAGCACTGGATACTGGCAAACAGTACGACACCCTATCCAAGCACCGTAAAGAGTTGCTAGAGCTAGTGAAGCGCGAGCAGCATAATGTGATCGACATATTTGAGGAAGTAGTATCTGGGGAATTTCTATCCGAGCGCCAAATCGCCCAGGAGATGCTTCGTCAGGTCGAAGAAGGATCTATCGAAGGCGTTGTTGTCATGGACCTTGACCGTCTAGGTCGTGGCGATATGATTGATGCCGGTACGATCTTCCGGTCTTTTAAGTTCTCTGACACACTCATTATCACACCGAATGAAGTGATTGACTGTAATTCAGAAGGAGCTGAGCTGCTGTTTGGAGTAAAGTCGATCATCGCTCGTGAGGAACTGAAGCAGATCAATAAGCGTCTGCAAGGTGGCCGCCGTCGATCCGCAAAGGATGGGAAATCGATCACCAGAAAGCCCCCGTATGGATACACGCGTGACGAGAACTTGAAGCTGCACCCCAATCCGGAAGAAGCTCAGATCGTGCGCAAAATATTCGAGCTTGCTGCCGAAGGAAATGGTCGCCAGGCAGTGGCAAAAAAATTAGAACAGCTTAGTATTAAGCCACCGGAGGGAAATCTCTGGGAGCAATCAACCATTAGCTATATCGTGAAGAACGAGGTTTATCTCGGGCATATCGTTTGGGGCAAACACAAATACTCTAAGCGAAACGGGAAGCGTGTAAAGAAAAGTGTCCCACCTGAATTGTGGGTCCGACACGAGGATGCGCATGAAGCAATCATCTCGAAGGAATTGTTTGAACAGGCGAATCTGGCTATTACCGGCCGGTATCGCGCCCCGACAAGAGAGGGGCTTCAACTGAGCAACCCACTGGCCGGTATCGTCAAGTGCAGCCGTTGCGAACGTGCTTTATCTCAATCCCGTACAAAAGATAGACCGAACCCGCAATTGCGTTGCACCAACCCAAACTGTCAGCCATTCCAGAAAGGTGTTCTTCTCCCTATTTTGGAACAAAGAATACTAGATTCGCTTTCTATGTTGGTAGAACAACCCTCACTTCATCAGGATGAGCTGGCTGCTTCGATAGAAAAGGAAGAGTCTACGATTGAACATAAACAGAAGCAAATCAAAAAGCTAGAAAAAGAGATTCAAGAACTGCACGGGATGCGAGAAACAGTATTCGAAATGCTAGAGAAAAAAGTATATACCGAGGACATCTTCTTACAACGCCATCAGGCGATCGAGCAGAAACTGAAAGAAGCTGAATCGAATATCGAGCAGCTGAAAAAAGAGATAGAGCTGGAAGAAGCCCAGCTCCATCATAAAGAGAATATTATCCCTCAGATCAAAAAGGTCATCGAAGAGTATCAGGAGATCGATGATCCAGTGGAGAAAAACCACCTCCTCAAATCCATTCTCGACAGAGTATACTTTACTCGAAAGAAGGAATGGACGAAGAAAGATCAGTTTGAGCTTGAAATTGTACCAAGACTACCGATATAGAATACTATTTAACCGATAAGCTGCTTCTAGCAGCTTTTTTTGTCCATACAGTTATAAATTTGAATTAAATTAACTCTAAGCTTCAATTACCATTTTGATAAATATGATATTTTATGACTATATTTAATGTTCCCTTTATGATAAAAGTATCATTTACCCAAAAATGGAAGGTAAATGAATTGAGGTGTCGAAAAGGTTTTTACTTAGGATGGAAATAATTTCATTCAATTGAAGAGGGGGAAAAATTTATGAAAAAGTTATGGGGAAATAAACATATCACCCATAAAGTTCAACAGTCAAAAGAGCGTCGTTTTTTTCTTATTACAATGCTTTCATGTGCTTTTGTTTTCTCTCCATCTATCGGCAACGCAGCTACAACTCTGGATAGAAACAACCAAGATAGTCTCTATACGGGGTCTGTAGAATCTAATAGTGAATCATTCAAAACTCTCCTAAAAGAAGCAGAAGCAGGAGATGATGAATCACAGTATCTAGTTGGAGAGGCATATTATTACGGTTCAGGAGTTCAAAAAAACTATAAAAAAGCATTTGAATGGTATATGAAAGCAGCTGTACAAGGCAATATAGATGCAGAATATACCATTGGATATTTTTATTATAAAGGTTTAGAGATACCAAAGGATGATAAAAAAGCGATGGAGTGGTACCTCAAGGCTGCTGAACAAGGGCAAACTTCTGCTCAAACTAGTGTTGGATCTTTTTATCGCCAAGGGATAGCTACCTCTCAGGATTATAAAAAGGCCATGGAATGGTTCCTCAAGGCCGCTGAGCAAGAGGATGTTGATGCTCAGTTTAATATAGGTAATTTATATTTAAACGGATTGGGCGTTACCGAAGATTATAAGAAAGCCATGGAATGGTTCCTTAAGGCTGCTGCTCAAGGGGATACTGATGCTCAACATATCATAGGACTCTTATATGAAAACGGACAGGGTGTTACTAAAGATTATAAGAAAGCAATGGAATGGTTCCTCAAAGCTGCTGAACAAGGAAATGCTGATGCCCAGTACAGTATAGGTCTTGCATATGAAAATGGACACGGAGTTGCAAGAAACTATAAGAAAGCCATGGAATGGTACCTCAAGGCTGATGCTCAAGAAGATGCTGATGCTCAGTGTAATATAGGCGTTTTATATCATAATGGATTGGGCGTTACCAGAGACTATAAAAAGGCCATGGAATGGTACCTCAAGGCCGCTGAGCAAGAGAATGCTAATGCTCAATATAACATAGGAATCTTATATGAACACGGACAGGGAATTGTCAAAGATGACAATAAAGCCATAGAATGGTATCAAAAAGCGGCCAAACAAGGAGATCAAGATGCACTGGATCGGATTAAGGCTTTGCAAAAAAAATAATCGATTATGGTTATAGAATAAAGCCTCCCTATATCCTAGATAAAGGATTCTTTAAGGTATTAAAAAAGGTTCGAGTCTTATTTCTCTCGAACCTTTTTGTATATATCTTAAAGATGTATAATGGTTCACCTCACCATATCCGAACATATTACACTTCTCCATCAATTCCCGCACCAGCTTCACGCAGCGGTCATTATCTGACGTCAGATTATCTCCATCAGAAAAATGAAACGGATAAATGTTATACATCGACGGTGGATAGCGTGCGTCGATAATCTCCAGCGCTTTGCGGTACGCAGACGAGCAAATCGTTCCCCCGCTCTCTCCCTTGGAGAAAAACGCTTCCTCCGTCACTTCCTTTGCCTCCGTATGATGGGCGATAAACACAATCTCCACTTTTTCATACTTTGTGCGCAAAAAGCGCAGCATCCAGAAGAAGAAACTGCGCGCGACATACTTTTCAAGCTGACCCATCGAACCAGACGTATCCATCATCGCAATGATTACCGCGTTCGAATGCGGTTCGATAATTTCCTCCCACGTCTTAAAACGCAAGTCATCATTCGAAATATCTTGAATTCCCTCACGCCCCGCCAGCCCGTTACGCCGAAGTGCTTCAAGCAGTGTACGTTTCTTATCGATATTACCCATAAGACCTTTTTTACGGATGTCATTGAACCGTATATCCGTCACGACAATCTCATCCTGATCTTTCTGTTCAAGATTCGGCAGCTCCATCTCAGCGAACAGCATCTCCTGTAGCTCTTCAACCGAGATTTCTGCCTCGTAGTAATCTTCACCTGCCTGATCGCCCGCTCCTTGCCCCTTGCCTGGCCCCTGTTTTGGGTCACCATCCCGCGCTACCACGTCGCCTACCTTTGAGTCTCCGTCCCCCTGGCCGACATGCTGGCTCTTATTATAGTTGTAACGAATGCGATACTCGTCGAGCGAGCGGATCGGGATTTTCACCATATCCCGCCCGTTCGACATAATAATGCTTTCTTCACTGACAAGATCGGGGAGGTTTTTGCGGATCGCATCTTTCACTTTTTGCTGGTGCCGCATCTGGTCCTGATGCCCTTTACGATGCAACGACCAGTCCTCCCGCGAAATGATAAATGATGGCTCATGTTTCACAGTGCATCCCCCCTGACCTTCCTATCGATTCAGGAGGCTGCCGACATAGCGCAGCAATTCGTTGGCGCAGATCGGGCAGTATCCGTGTCCATCGATAAGACGGGCGGTCACTTCATTTACTTTTTTCAGCTGCATTTCATCCGGGGTTTTGCTAGATGTCGTAATCTTCACAACATCCTTCAGGTCAGCGAATAACTTCTTCTCAATCGCTTCACGCAGACGCTCATGACTGTTATAATCAAAACGTTTGCCTTTGCGCGCATACGCGGAGATGCGAATGAGAATTTCTTCGCGGAACGATTTTTTCGCATTTTCGGAAATGCCAATCTGTTCCTCAATGGAACGCATGAGTTTTTCGTCCGCATCCATTTCCTCCCCGGTGATCGGATCGCGTACTTTCGCCTTATTGCAGTACGACTCCACATTGTCAAGATAGTTATCCATGAGCGTTTTCGCGGACTCTTCATACGAGTAGACGAATGCTTTCTGCACTTCCTTCTTCGCCAGCTCATCGTACTCTTTGCGTGCGATGTTAATAAACGTCAAGTACCGTTCTTTCTCTTCCTTCGATACGGTCGCGGTCTGATCGAGGCCATCCTTAAGTGCGCGCAAAATATCGAGCGCATTGATGCATTCCGTATCGCGGCGAATGAGTGCGCTGGAGATGCGGTTAATCACATAGCGCGGATCAATTCCACCCATGCCTTCGTCAATGAATTCGGTTTGCAACTCTTTAATATCGGATTCCTTGAACCCTTCAACCGATTCTCCATCGTAGAGACGAAGCTTCTTCAGCAAATCGACACCCTGCTTCTTGGAATCTTTGAGACGAGTGAGAATGGAGAAGATGGCTGCGGCGCGAAGCGCGTGCGGTGCGATGTGCACGTGACCGAGGTCGCTTTGCTTAATGAGCTTGTCGTAAATTTTCTCTTCATCTGATACACGCAAGTTATACGGAACACGCATGACGATAATCCGGGACTGTAACGCCTCGTTTTTCTTATTGCCAATGAACGTTTTGTACTCCGATTCATTCGTATGAGCAACAATTAATTCATCAGCTGAAATAAGAGCGAATCGCCCGGCTTTGAAGTTCCCTTCCTGTGTAAGTGAAAGCAGGTTCCAGAGGAATTTCTCATCGCACTTCAGCATCTCCTGGAATTCCATCAAGCCACGGTTCGCCTTGTTCAACTCTCCATCAAAACGATATGCACGTGGATCAGACTCTGAACCGTACTTCGTAATTGTTGAGAAGTCAATACTTCCGGTTAAATCTGCGATATCCTGCGACTTTGGATCAGACGGACTGAATGTTCCGATCCCCTTGCGTTTTGCCTCCGAGAACAGAATTCGCTCGATCGGCATATCCTCCAATCGGCCGCCGTATTCTGTCTCAAGACGCATCTGGTTATACGGGGACAGATTGCCTTCGATTTTGATTCCAAGCTCTTTTTCAATATCCGGACGCAAGTCATGCGGCACGAGGTGCAAGGGGTCCTCTTGCATTGGGCAGCCTTTAATGGCATATACAGCTCCGTCATCTGTACGTGAGAAATGTTCCAATCCACGCTTTAGCATCGTCACAATTGTCGATTTTCCGCCGCTAACCGGCCCCATGAGAAGTAGAATCCGCTTTCGTACATCCAGACGCATAGCCGATGAATGGAAATATTCCTCTACCAGTTTCTCAATCGCACGATCCAGACCGTAAATTTCCCGACTGAAAAAGTTGTATGTTTTGCTTCCGTTTTCGTTATGTTCAATCCCGGCATGTTTAATCATGTTATACACCCGGGAGTGTGCAGTTTGAGCCACATGAGGATTTTTGCGTACGATTTCCAAATACTCGGCGAACGTGCCTTCCCACATCAGTTGTTCTTCACGGGCGCGGTAGTCTGCGATCCGTTTTAGGATATCCATTGGGCACTCCTCTCCTTTTCCTCGTTCAGAATACGTGTGTCTTAGGGGTGAGTTTTTACTATCCTATTCCGTGACCATTACTGACATGCTAAGAAAAACAGGCATCGCTTGGGCATTCGTTGTCTGTTTGTCCAACAAAAAAGCCGCAAGCAATTTTCGCCTGCGGCTTTTCGGTATTTTTATTTGTTATCGTATACAGCACTGTGCAGCACTTCGTAAATTTCAAGCTGTGAACCTGTCGCCGGATTGTTCTCATTCGAATGCGCATGTGCGCGGCGGAATGAGTCGCTCTCCGTCCAGGCGCGGAATGATTGTTCACTATCCCACTTCGTATACACAACCTGCTTGTCTATATCTTGGCCGCCAAGAAATTGAAACTCCAGACAGCCTGGAACTTCCTTCATTCGTTCTGCACTTTTGCCAAACATCTCCGTCATACGGCCTTGCATTGCTTTTGGAACTTGCAAGACATTCATAACTACATACATGGAAAGCACCTCCTGTAAAATCACTTCGCTTTCACTATACCAAACCGGGAAGACAGATTCCAATCTGGGGGTGCAAAACAGCTTTGTAAGTTGGTAGAATAAAGATAATCATTTTTAAAAGGAGGCGTATGTATGAATGCCGAATCGTCTGGATCCAGCAAACAGGAAGAGGATGGCCTGGAAAGAAGCGTTCGAGAACGTGACGAGCGTATTACACAGATGATACGTGAAAAACAGGAAACTCGTATACTTCTTGCTTCCATGGAGCAACCGTCCTTCTGGCGCCGCCTTTTTCGCCGAACATAAAAAAAGCGCACAAGAGCAGTCGTTCCGGTATGGAACGGTATACTCTGTGCGTTTTTTTGTGCGGCATTAGAATACCGGGATAACTGAACCTTTGTATTTCTCTTCGATGAATTTCTTCGTATCATCGGATTTCAGCACTGCCATCAGCTTTTTAATCTCTTCACGGTTTTCATCGCCTTCTTTAACGGCTACGATATTCGCGAACGTTTTCGCTGCATCAGAACCTTTTTTCTCCATAGCGAGGGCTTTGTCTGGAGTTAGGCCGCCCTCCATCGCATAGTTCCCATTGATCACGGCGTAATCAACTTCACCAATCGCACGCGGCAGCATAGACGCCTGCATTTCTTTAATTTGGATATTATTCGGGTTTTCTATGATGTCTTTCTTGGTCAGATCATTCAACTTCTTGTTCGGTGTAAGTTTGAACCAACCTTGTGCTTCAAGCAATTTCAATGCACGTGCACCGTTTGATACATCATCCGGAATTGCGATCACGGCACCTTTTTTCGGCTGCTTCGCTGTTTCTTTACCTGGGTACAGACCCATCGGCTCAAGGTGAATGCCGTCTAATGCTTTAATATGTGTGCCATGTTTTGCGTTGAAATCCTCAAGATACGGAACTGTCTGGAAGTAGTTCGCATCAATCTTCTTATCTTCAAGCGCGGTGTTCGGAATTACGTAGTCATCAAATACTTGCACTTCCATGTCTACGCCCTGTGCTTTCAGCTTGTCCTTCACATGATTCAGAATCTCCGCATGTGGAACTGAACTTGCCCCTACAATAATCTTTTTCGTTGCTGCGTTCTGCTGATTGCTTCCGCCGCCACACGCTGCGAGCAGGCCTACAACCAGTGCAAGAATTGCCGTTACAATCCACTTCTTCATGTGTAAAACCCCTTTTCTTTTTTTGGTCGTACAAAAAACTCCCTCACCGGCAGAACCGAGAGGGAGTTGACAAAAGCAAACTCATCATCTCTTATCTGCCAGGATTTTCATCCTGCTGGATTTGGCACAAAATTCTCTTGGAAACAAGAAAATCCGCTGCCGGGCTTCATAGGGCCAGTCCCTCCGCCGCTCTCGATAAGCGAGTTTTATTTAATTACTGAAAATTATATTACTTCCCTTTAAAACGTTTGTCAAATGTTTTTTCAATAAAATATTATTCAGACTTTTTCACAAAAGGTCCTTGCTGGCTTACAAGCATACCATACAGCTCTTTCATCATGCCTGACGCTGTAACGCGGTGCTGTGGTACACCTCGATCAATCTTGTAATCTTCCACCAAAAAAGTTTGCATCCCAACTTCTTCTGCCACCATATCTTGCTGCATGTCATTCCCGATCATGATACAGCGTTCAGGTGAAATGCCGATATGTTCGCTAATCTCGCGGAAGTAATTCGGATTTGGCTTGCAGTAATGGGATTCTTCAAATACGGTCACATGTGTGAAATCTTCCGCAGCAAATCCTGCCCAGCACAAACGTTCGATAATCGAGACACCCGGAAATACCGGATTCGTGGCGACAACAACCTGATACCCCTGCCGCTTTGCTTCTTCCACCACTTTTGCGGCATACGGATGCGGGCCGCAGTCTTCCTTAAGCATCGGAAACTCATCCGCATAAAACTGGTCAAATACCGGCCACACCGTATCATACGCCAATCCGGTCAGATCAAGAAACTTCTGCTGGAATACTTCAGCGTTCGTTTTGGTGCCATCATCGTCCTGCATCGCGTGCTTTGTCGCTTCCCAAAGTGATGCGCCAAGCTTTTGCGGCTCAATAATATGCGCCGTGTATGCCCCGAGACGTTCTATGTATCGCTTCACGAAAGCTTCCGTATCCATCGTCAGCAGTGTCCCATCTAAATCAAATAAAATTGCACGCGGCTCCGTCATCGCCACTCCTCCTTTTAGCTGGTATTAACTCATACCGGGATATCCGGTCTGGCGCAGCGCTTCGTACAAAATCACTGCCGCCGTGTTGGACAAATTGAGCGAGCGTGTCGCATCGCTCATGGGAATACGGATAATCTGACCAGGATACTTCTCCATAATATCGGCTGGAATCCCAGTCGTCTCCTTCCCAAACACAAAAAAATCACCATCCCGATATTCAGCTGCGGAATGGTACACTGCTCCGTTCGTTTCGATAAAAAACAGGCGGCAATCTAAGTTTTTGTCCATAAAGTCGTCAAACGACTCATAATATGTCAAATCAACCGCATACCAGTAATCGAGTCCAGCCCGCTTCAAGTAGCGGTCATCCGTCGAGAAGCCGAGCGGTTTAATCAGATGCAACCGTGTTTTCGTTGCGGCGCACGTCCGCGCAATATTTCCCGTATTCGCAGGAATAAGCGGTTCGTGCAGCACAATATTAAGCGCCATGTTGTCTGTCACCTCATCTGTAATGATACCATATTCTGTTCAGAAGCAAAACGGCCGCACAAGGCGGCCCGATCAGCTACAAAATATGATAGAACGAATATTTGATATCCTTAGTGTACGCTGTTGAGTCTGTATAATCCCAGTATCGCAGGCGGCTATTTACAGTGTGCGCATTAACAAGCGGGCTACCAAAGAAATCTTTTGCGACAATAATGGTCGAATGATTCCACCGTCCATCGCCTTCAAAATCGTAGCAAATAATATCGCCAATTGTAAGCTCATACGGTGACTCTTTTTTCTCAGTATAAATCGGATTGCCGCGCTCAAGCATCCAGCGGAAGCTATTTGCCACGGCCCAACTATAGCTCCACACAGCACCTGGGCTATTGCCACCTCGGTACCACCAGCCCGTTGCGCGGTTTCCCGTACTCTTCATGGGAATGCCGCCTGCGTGCAAACACTGCGAGATATAGTTGGTACAATCATCGTCAAAATGACGATACGCCGGATTGTAGCTGTTCCACCATAGCTCCGCATACCGCACCGCCGCAATCCGGTCGTACACATACGTCTGCGACGGCTTTTCGGCTACTGCCCGCTCCTCTTCCTCACTTGTCCACGCTACAGGTAATTCTTCTATTTCTCGGGATGGGAGCACTCGCACGACCTCATCGGCTGCGACACCCCAGCTTCCATCCTCCTGACAAATAAGCGTAATACGAGCGTCACGTACTTTCTCCTGCTCTCCCGTTCGTTCTTCCCAGGCGTACATATGCCACTCTCTCACTTTCACTCGAACGGTGATCTCCCGGGCTGCCAGCCGCTCCACGCCCAGTTCGAGCACATCGAGTCTGCCGCGTACCGGCTGCATATCGTGCTCCTGTAGTCGTCTGCGCAGGCGGCTACAAGCTTCCACTACTGGCAGAGAACCCTGTTCTGTTTGCATAATGTCTGTAATCTCATCACTATCCGCCACCAGAAGCTTCGCCCGACATGCTAAGTACTGTACGAGCGTTTTTTGCCATTGTGTCATCCTTTTCTCCTCCTCGCATACAATCGCTCCTATATATATGCGAGAAAACAAAAAGAGAGAAGCTCATCGCTTCTCCCATTCATTGCTATGCCATGCCAACTTCTGTTTTTTCCAGGATGCCTTCCAACCGCAGCAAGCTCTCTTTTATATCCAGGCCGCCGCCATATCCGACGAGCGCACCATTTGAACCGATAACCCGATGGCAAGGAATAAAAATAGACAATGGATTCTTATTGTTTGCTCCACCGATCGCCCGCACTGCTTTCGCAGCATTAATCGAAAGTGCGATATCTTTATATGAACGCGTCTCTCCATATGGAATCCGGCGCAACTGTTCCCAGACGATCTTCTGGAATGCTGTGCCATACACATCAAGTGGAATATCAAATTCACGACGCACTCCCGCAAAATATTCGTCCAGCTGCAGGGTTACATCTACGAATAGCTCCGGGGCATGTAACACGCTTTCCGTTCGCAGCCACTTCTTCGCCCAGCGCTTCAACGAAAGCATGACAGAATCTCCCTCCCCGAATTCCACCAGACATAGACCTTTCTGTGTCGCTGCCAGCGTAATCGGACCGAGGGGGCTGTGATACACGGTATAGTACATTTCCGGCTTCACACAATCCCTCCCTTGTACATCTTTCCCCATCTTACATCGGAGGTCTTTCGAAAAGCTAGCATTATTATTCGACATTTTCTAGCTTAGAAAGCGCTTTTTCGATTTCAGAGTAGGCTAAGTTGTCCCGTTCGCTGTTTTTCGCCATTTCTAGTGCAACCCGTGCATCCTCTCCACCAATTCGCCCAAGTGCCCAGGCAGCAGTGCCGCGAATAGCCGGTCTTTCATCCTTACGCAGCAACTGTATAAGCTCCGGAATAGCCGTCGTATCTTTAAAATGCGCCAGGGCGAGAATAGCATTGCGCTGGATGGGCTTTTTGCCACGCCAGGCAGCCGATGACCGTCCGAAGCGAGCTGTGAATTCTTTCTTGCCAATCGACAGGAGTGGTTTTAAGAGCGGTTTTGCTGCTTCGTTGTCCGGTACGAATTCCGGGTGCAGATTGACATGTTTTTTTCGGTTTTTCGGACACACCTGCTGGCACGTATCACAACCATACAGGCGATTACCAACCGCCGTGCGAAATTCGTCCGGAATATAGTCTTTTACTTGCGTCAAAAAGGCAACACAGCGCGTAGAATCAAGCTGTCCCCCCTGTACAATCGCACTCGTTGGACACGAATCGATACAAAGGGTACAGTCGCCGCACTCATCTTCAATCGGTGTATCTGGCGGAAACGGTACATTCGTCAACATCTCGCCTAAATACACCCATGAACCGAATTCATGGGTAATAAGAGACGTATTTTTCCCGACCCAGCCAAGTCCAGCACGCGCAGCTACGGCCCGATCAGACAACACTCCTGTATCGACCATAGTCACCGTCTGCACATCCGGCACACGCGCCTGCAGAAATCCCTCAAGCTTCTGCAGGCGGTCACGCAACACATTGTGATAATCTTCTCCCCAGGCAACCCGCGCCAGCACACCGCGATACGTACCCGGCTCTGATTTTGGTGGTGCTTCCATGCGCGACGGATAGGCAAGCGCAATCGAAATAATCGAACGCGCTCCTTCCATTGTACGCTCAGGATACACTCGCTTCTCAATGTCTTTCTCTTCAAAGCCTGACTCATACCCACGTTCCCTATGCGTATATAATCGCTCTTTTAACGTCAAAAACGGGTCTGCGGCTGCAAACCCGATCTTATCAATGCCAATGCTGTACGCATATGCAATCACTTCTTGCTTAAGCTGCTCTATGTTCATAATTCCTCCTTGCAACAAGGCAAGCTAACGGCGCTGAATCGCTCCGGTCGCCAGTTCATCACAGCGGTTGTTTAATTCATTATCCGCGTGACCTTTCACTTTGATATACTCAACACGGTGTGTCTCCATGAGCGCCAGCAGTTCTTTCCATAAGTCCTGATTCTCCACAGGCTGTTTCTTGCTATTTTTCCATCCGTTACGCACCCAATTTTTATGCCATCCTTGTTTGAAACAATTGACCATATACGCGCTGTCACTATGCAGCTTCACAACACACGGCTCCGTCAAAGCTTTCAGCGCCTCAACCGCCGCTTTCAGCTCCATCCGATTATTCGTCGTATCATCTTCACTGCCCGACATCTCTCGACGATGCTTGCCGTACAGAAGAACTGCTCCCCAGCCACCCGGTCCCGGATTCCCCGAACAAGCGCCATCTGTATAAATGATAATTTCTTTCATCGTCTCCCCTGCTTTCCGCTGTTTCTTCCCCCCAGTATATCAAAAAGCCCGATGCCGGAAAAACACTCCAGCCAGTGCAAATAAGATCAAGAAGCTCCCAAGCATATAGAACAGGGACGCTCCACCGAACGCTTCCATCGCCAATCCTCCAAGTCCTGGACCAACCAGACTGCCGCTATCAAAATGCAGGGAAGCCAGCACGTTACCGGATGCAAGCAAGGTGCGCGGCAATAACATCGCCACATAGGCAAGTCCCAATCCAAAAAACGAGCCAACGAATGTCCCGGCCAGTGCAAACAAAATCATCAAGCCATACACATGATCGCCAACAAACGGAACAATAAAAAAGACAAGACCACCGAGTACCGCACATACACGCAAAATGAGTTGCGGTCCGAATCGATCACTTAACATACCAAGCGGCACTTGAAGCAGCAGACTCCCCAGCACAAATGATGGTAAAATCAAAGAAATCCAGCCATCTGAGATGTGCAGCTCCGCCGCATAAATCGGGAAGCTAACATTGAGTGCGGCTTCCATTAAACCATACAAAAATGGCGCAAGCAGCGGTAACCAAACCAGCACATACACACGCCCATATGTCTTCGAGGAACTTCCTCCTTTCCTAGCAGGTGGCCGTTCATTGCGAATCGTATACAACAAAAGGCCTGTCATACCAAACAAGCTGCCCATTACGATAAACGGAACCCAGGTTCCATACGCCAGTAAGTTAATGCCCAATGGCCCGATACTAAACCCGAGACTATACATCAAACCATACAATGACATATACCGCCCACGTTTATTTTCCGGACTTTGATCCGCAATCCACGTCTGAGTCGCATAATGCAAAATGCTATCTCCGACTCCGACAAGAAAGCGCAGCACGAGCCAGATGATAAAAGAATATCCAATAACGGCAAACAAAAACGTACTGCTAACGACCATAACCAGACCAACAACAAGAAGCGGTTTATATCCATAGCGAACAAGCGGCTTTTCCACAAAAAAAACAGCGAGTAGCGCACCGACATAAAGCGCGGCCGCACTCAAACTGTTTACAGAAGCAGCAATCCCCTGTTTTTCTAACAACAATGACAGCAAAGGCAAAATCAACCCCTGACTCGCCCCTGCTACCAGTACAAGAATAAGTAATACAAAAAATCGATTCATTACAGTTTTCTCTTCTCTCTTAATACAATTTGCTCCAAGAAAATAATAAGCAGTACACCCATGACAAGCCCATTCCCGAAAATATAACTCACAAATGGCGGCAACGTCATCATCGCTTCTGGCGGCACAAACATAATGCCGATCCCGGTCAGAAGTCCGAATCCAATGATCATAATGGTGCGCTCATTCCACGTTACTTTCCCCAGGTCTTGCAGGCCAAATCCAATAAGCTGCGTAAAGCTCACAAACGATACTGCATAGCCAACTGGTGCTGGCAGCCCCGACAATACTCGACTCACCTGCGGCAGCATACCAAGAAGCATAAACAGTCCGCACGCGGTCAAAAAAGGCAAGCGCGATGCAATCCTTGTTACTTGAATAACCCCGGCTGTAATGGACAACGGAACAAGTCCGACAATGCCAAATGTTCCCGACAGCATGTGCGCCAGCCCGGTAAAAATACCGCCACGTCGATACTCTGCCTCTCCTGCCTGCACATGAACAACTTTGCCCACGACAACAATACTCGCCACTAGATTCGTTAACAAAATCAATCCCGTCAACATCGAGATCAAGATGGTTCCAAGATCAAATTCTGGAGTCCCCCAAAAGAACGGCGTAGGAAGCGACACAAGTCCGTGCATTTCTGGAAGTGGCTTCGTCCAACCGAGCAGTCCATATACCAACCAGCCTACAAGCATGCTAATCAGAATCGCAAAGCTGCGGATGTATTTATGCTTTGACCGAATCATCATAAACGTAAACACAACCAGCCCGATCGACACCAGTGCGATTTTAGGCGGAATACCCGTCTGCCCTGGCGTATAGCCAATGCCTAACAGACCTTTCATAAGTGAACTGCTCAATGACACCGCCAGAAGCAAAATATAGCCGCCTGTGACAAGCGGGGTAAACAGCTTTTGAATTTTACCAATTATACCTGTTACACCGAGGCCGACAAGCATAATGCCGGTAATGATTAGTCCCATTTCCAGCGAACGTCCGATATCCTGCGGAGATTTACCTGCCGCCATGCCCAGATTGGCTAAAATGATGAAAATCCCCCACCACATGCCTGCCGGACCTTCCGTGAGCGGAAGTCGATGTCCGAACAATACTTGTAGAATGGAAGCCAGCCCGATCAAAAAAAATGTCTGCTGCATAAATACACCGATATCGGCCGATCCGAGTCCGTACGCTTGCCCGACAACGAGCGGCACGACTAGGGAACTTGACAGTATGACAAAAAACCATTGCAGTGCTGCGGTAATTGTGACGGATAATGGCGGTCTGTCATTTAATTCATATATGTTTGTCGATGCTTTTTTTTCTTGTTGTGCTTCCATATCATCACCTCACTCACTTCTACGTGCGCATTGAAGCGCCACCTGCAAATCCGTCCACACTTCCCGCTTCGTTTTCGCAAGCGCATCCCCACGCTGACGGATCACATAGGCGGGATGCCAGGTCGGTACGATTTTAATGCTGCCGTACTCATACACATTACCCCGAAACTGCGACATCGTCTTCATATCCGGGAAGAAATACTGAAGCGACACTTTGCCAAGCGCCAACACGACTTTCGGGCGGATAAGCTCCAGTTCATAATGTAAGTATTTGCTGCATTCTTTTGTTTCTTCCAGTGTAGGCGTGCGATTCCCACCCTTCTCATTCGTCACCCGACACTTTACCACATTTGTAAAATATACGTGTTCCCGTCGAATCCCTGCTTTATTCAGAATAAGCGTAAGAAGTGACCCACTAATTCCGACCAGCGGCAACCCCCAATTCTCCTCGTCTTCCCCCGGTCCTTCTCCGACAATCATCAACGGTGTATCCGCACTTCCTGTCCCCGGCACACGGCCCTGAACACACTCACCGAGTGGGCAATCCGTACAAGCAAGAATCCGGCGGCGCATCTGTTCCATGCGTGCTGCTTTCTCCACTTGCTTTAGCGCTGGATTTACGTCTTCTGCGTGATAACCGTCACTTGTTAATCGACGATAAAAGTTAGTCATGCCTTCCGAGATGCTTTTCATCTGATTCTCTCCCATCCAGACAGCGTCTTTTCTACGATACCATACTTTTATAAGTGCCTGAAATGAAACATGCAAATAAAAAGAGAGAAGCGGCCTTCCTTGTTACAGGATAAGCCGCTTCGTTTTCGTATCTATTTATCGATTATTCACTGGTTTTTTCATTCATTTGGGCCGACCATGCTTCGTATAGCTGGTCTTTTGTTTTCAGTCCGGTCTGCGGAATCGCATGATTCACAACGTAAGAGCTTCCTACATGGCGATTCTCCCACATTTCCTGATGCGCTTCTGGCAGCTGGTCGAACTCAACGAATACAGGCTCAGTAATTTCAAGCATGCCGGCATCGATCATCTCATTCATGCGGATGACTTCATAAGCGTTCGAGAGGTGTGTGCCCCAGATGTTTGCTGTTGGCATGTAAACACGGCGTTGACGCATCCATACTTGCGGCGCATAGAAGCTGTAGCGACGTGCGTTCATGTCTTCGCTAAATACAACACGGCCCGTATATGGCTTCAGAAGCGTCGTGCTTACACCAAGCGCATCATGTCCAGCACGGTCAAAGATCAGGTCTGGATAACCGCGCGGGTTGTCAGGAGAGCGCAGGTATTTCGCCACGGCACCGCCAAATGGCTTGAAGATATAATCCGTGAAGTAGCGAACGGCTTCCTTGAATGCTTCCGTTTCCGTTTTCGGATTCGGGAAGTCCGGCATTGTATCCGGCCACACAAAATTCTCACCTTCGCGACGCTTGATCTCTTCGATACTCAATACGCCACGAACCGCATCACCATACCCAAGGCTCTGCACGAACTCTTTCTGGGCATCAGTATACGTTGCGACTACGATACGTGCGCCCATATCCCGTGCTGCTTCAATGGCAACAAGACCAGTCTGATCCACAATGCCATCTTCTTTCGTATCTGTTCCGTAGTAGATGAGGACCGACTCACCGGCACGCAGCAAAGCTTTCTCATACATGTCACGCGGTGTGCTGGCACCTTCTTTCCCCATGAAGGTAAAGTGGTAACCGCTGGACGCACCGTAGAACGTCAGAACCCCGTTTTTCTCCATCATCTGGAATGAACGTGGGAACGCTACTTCCCCAGCGTGGGATACGACATAGTCTGCCAGACGGCCATTGTTTTGCGCACGGTAGTCATCCAGAATTTTTTGACCTGCCGCCTCCCATGCTGCCCACTGTGACGGGTCAGCCGGTACTTTGGTGAATGCGTTGCCGTACTCCGGATTTCTCCGGTTAATAACGCCTGCTGCACCCTGCTCCTGAATGTATGCGGCACGTTCTTCACTCGATACCATACCGGTTACGGCCAGGCCATTGCGTGCTGCGGATTTGAGTGCTTCCAGTCCTGTACCGGTCGCTGCACCTTCTACGAACATTGTTTTGTTCGGCTCAATCGACAGTGTCGTGAACAGAGCGCGATAGATCGTACCCAGATTCAAAATGTAGCTTCCCGCTGCTTCAAGTGTTGCATCCTGCGGTTTTACATGAACCTGCGGTGCCTGTGCGATCATGAATTGCTGGTGCGAACCATCCGGTCCCTGATAACCCTGAATGCTAAAGTCTGCAAACATTGGATCAAGACCAACTGTTGGCGACAGCAGATTGTTCTGGCCAGAATAAATCGTAACGAGGTCGCCTACTTTCACACGGCCTTCCCGCTTCACTTCCGGGCCAACTGATGCAACAAGCGCAATACCACCACTTCCTGTTACGTGATAATCCAGGTCATGATCATCCAGTGTCGAAACCGGGATACCGGTCAGTGCCCAGATGTCATTGAAGTTTACTTCACTTGCCAGTACGTACAGCAACACTTCATTTGCTGTCGGTTTCTCAACCGGGATGACAATTTTCTTCTCAGCGTCAATCGGATCCCCGTGATCAACCGCGCCTGTTTCATCATTTTTCACAACCGCATAGGCATATTGCCACTCAGGGATCGGCGTGAAGCCTGGAAAGTACGGCGCACCAATTGGAAGCAATTCACCCTGCTCAATAAGCTCATCCTGCTTCTCTTCCGTCGGCTGGAAACGCGGACGAGTTGGCAGCGGCATGCTCTTCTTATCGAGGAATGCCTGAATGCCGCTTTTGCCGCCATTCGGATCAATTACCGCTTCCGCAAACAGCTGTGCTTCGCGTTCCATCCCCTTCTTAATTCCCTGCTCATAGCCTATGCGTGTCGCTTCCAATGCACGATTGGCTGCTTGCTCACGTCCTGCCCATTTGGACTGGCGCAAAATACGCTGGATTTCCGCACTGTTATCAATGGCTTCCTGCGGAAATGCCTGTGGTGTATTCCACTGCTGAACGAGACTGTTATGGCGGTCGAACGCTTCTTTGAGCGCTCCTGTGCCACGCAGAATGTATTCACGTGCCAGTGCAGCCGCGCGAACGAGTACATCATCACTTTCCTGGATGATTTCGTCAATCAGACCAATCTGCTTCGCTTCTTCTACATCGATCTTGCGGCCATTCAGAATAATTTCCAATGCTTTAAGGAATCCATCCGTGCCTCTGCGATCCTGCAAGAGACGCGGCAAGCGCTGCGTGCCACCGTAACCTGGAATGAGATTCAGATTAATTTCCGGCTGGCCAAATTCAGCGTGCGGCTCGGCAATTCGGTAATGAGTTGCCATCTGGAACTCGTTTCCACCCCCAAGCGCTACACCGTTGACAGCTGCGATAACCGGTTTGCCCAGTTTTTCGATTTTACTGAATGCCATATGTGCTTTATTCGCAAGTGGCAATACATCCTGCACATCGAACATTTCTTCGAGGAACTGCTTCACATCAGCACCAGCAACGAATGATCCTGTTCCCTGACCTGTAAAGATGACCACCTTGATCTCATCTCGGCGTTCAAGATGGCTAACGATTGTATTCAGCTCATCCAGCGCCCGTTCGTTCAGCGCATTAACTGGTGGATTTGTAATCGTAACCGTTGCGACACGCTGACCTGGTAGCACGTCATTGTACTGCACACGGAAGAAGCGATAAATTTCGAAAATCTTCTGCTCTTCTTCCATTTTTGTTTTCATACGCCACTGCTCGATTTTCGGACGAATCTCGTCAATGGACTCAGGATTACGCAGGGTCGATGTATCGCCGAGTTCTTCCCCATTAAGCAGATTGCTCAAGAAACGGCGCATGTATTTGCCGCTGCGTGTTTCCGGGAACTGCAGCACTTCGATATAATCACTCGGAACTGCGACCACACCTTTCTCCTGACGTACAAGTTCGGATAAGCGGCGCTGGTCCTCAAGCGTCAGCTTTGCACCCGGTACTGTCTGGATGAAAGCAACCGGCGTCAGTCCTTTCTCACGGTGCGGCGCCCCGATTACAATTGCATTTCCAACTGGAGAATCCGGATTGATCTGTTTGTCGCGCAGGATTGCGCCCTCGATCTCCTCTGTACCCATCCGGTGACCCGATACGTTAATAACGTCATCCGAACGACCGTGTAGGGAGAACGATTCATCTTCATATTTCATGGCGAAATCGCCCTGCGTATACGCCCATACACCATCCCACTTGCCCCAGTATGTGTCTACGTAACGGTCCGCGTCACCTTTCCATTCTGGCTGACCAAAATTCGTCTCATCACCCCAGATGTAGCGTGCCAGGTATGGATACGGCTTCGTGATCACAATTTCGCCTTTTTCCTCAAACCCAGCCGGACGGTGCTTTGTTTTTCCGCCTTCTTCACTGCTTTCCGAAATCCATACATCCCCGAAAATCCACGGCAGCGGGAACGTATGTGCATCTGCTTTGAGCTGAAAATCATTGTTGCCAAAGAAATGCGTCCATACAATGCCACCATGCTCCGTTGCCCAGTACGAGTTGATGTACTGCGGCGTCATCAGATCCATACCGAATTGCTGAACAGCCGGGCTAGTCGGCTCGGCACAGAAGGTTGCGACCCGAAGCGTATCCATGCTGTACTGTTCAACGTCTGCCTTATTCTGCGGATTGGACATAATCGTTTTTAGGAATGTTGATCCGGCTTTAAAGATCGTCACATTATACCGTTCGATGATGCTCGCATAGCGCCCTGCACTTGGGAATACCGGCGCCCCTTCTGCGACGATGCTTGTTGTGCGTGTGGTTAACGAAGCCGAGATCAGATACGACTGGCCGGTAATCCAGCCTGGATCGGCAATGACATACATGATGTCTTCGCCCGGCGTCGCATCGAATGAAACTTTCATTGTGTGTGCAAGGCCGGCTGTATATCCCCCATGAACATGAACAACGCCTTTTGGCTTGCCTGTACTCCCACTTGTATAGATAATAAACAGCGGATATTCCGCATCCACTGGCTCCGGTTTGGAAACCGCATACATGATCCGAATAAAGTCTTCTGTCGGAAGAGCAAGAAGGTCCTGTTCATTCGCTACGTTAGTACCTTGCTCACGTGCTATCGCAAGAATTTGCTCTACCGCTTCACCAATTAGCTCATGCGACCAACGATCACGCTCTGGGCGCCAGTTCAAATCCTGCTGGCGTGTATGGCGTACGACGATAACCGCTTCCACACGTGGCGGTGCATCTACCAGGCCTTTCGCGATAACCGTACGAATATGTGATTTCTGCTCGGCATCCATATCGTGGAACTGAGCCAACGCCATGCCGACACCGCGCATAGCATCTGAACGCTCGACCGTAATCTCGCTTCCAATCGTCTGCATTACTTTTTCTTGAATGAGTGTAGACTGCTGTTCGTTCAGATTCAGTTCTTTTAATTTTTCCTCGACAATCTGAACAGCGATTTCTTTTGGCACATAGTTATCTAATGCGGGATCGGTATACGCTTCTTTAAACTCTACGATCTGTGCGTTACGGTAGCCGCCGTCTGATGTAATAACAACTTTAGCTCCCGCGTTATGGATACGGTCGCTCAGCGTTTTATCACTGAATCCGCCGAATACAGCGGTATAAACAATCCCAAGGCGCTTCGCCGCTTCGGTATAATAAATCTGCTCCATAATATTCGGCATGTTCAGTGCAATTCGATCACCTTTTTTCAAGCCGAGATTTTTAAAAACCTGCGCGGCTTTAAGCGTTTCAAGCATCAGTTGTTTGCGTGTCACCGCAAATTCAACAACCGGGCCGCCCCGGCCATCATTCTTCGCCTGATCCCAGCGGTCGCCCTCGAAGTAAAACGCAATCTCATCCCCATGCCCATTCATTACATGGCGGTCTACTTCGTTAAAGCAGGCATTCGTTAAGCCACCACTGAACCATTTATAGAAAGGGGCATCACTGTCGTCAAATGCAGTCTTCCATGGCTCGTATGCTGGAGAATGAGTCACCGTAACAGGCGCTCCTGTATCAGCATCAAGTCCCATCCATTGATTATGCTCATCATTCCATATCATCCAGGCATTTGCCTGCTCGTCATACCAGTGAATTTCTCGTTTTGCGATATCTCCGTGGAAATTTCCTGGATCCTGCTCCGCCAGATGACGTTGCTTGTTCCAGTCTTCTCGAGTCAATATCGGATTACTTTTGGCTTTCTGCGTTCGTACATCCATCAGTTCTTGCCCCCTCCTGTGTGCTTCCATGAATTTTTCTGCCTCTCGAAAGGCTCTACTCTCCTACCACTGTTCATTTTCTCACTAATTGTATTAGTACAGAAATTGATAGTTAACCATTTGTTATATAATAACCCACTAAATTTTAGATGACAAGACTTTTTATTAATTATTACAACTTATTAAAATGTTTTGATAATTATTTCGTTTTCTAAAGAAAAAAGCCTCCTATCTACACACAGATAAGAGACCCCATCATTATTATAAAATTACACTGGTAATTTTCAATTCTTCAATTGTCTGGCGGAGTTTACGCATGTCTTCATGAAAAACTTCCTTCAGTTCACGGCGATAAATAATCGCTGCAGGATGATAGAGCGGAAAAACATGATATAGCTCATCCGACCAGAAAAATTCGCGGCTGTCTTCTTTTGTTTCAGGACGCTGTATTGATACAGTAAGCAAATTTCCATGTACTTCAGAAATAGAGCGCTCTCCGAGAAGTCTCTTTAGAGGAGTAGAGCCGAGTGTAATAATAAGCTTTGGGGCAAGTAGTTGAATCTCCATATCCAGCCATGCTGCACACGATGCGACAGCATGTTTGGAAGGGGGACGATTTGATTTCGTGATTCGAACCGTTCCATTTTTAAGCAATGTTTCTTTTTCTTTATAGGGCCGACAACGAGTTGCATTGGCAATATACATTTGATCCCGGTTCAAACCGACACCTGCAAGAAACTGATTTAAGTTCTCACCTGCTTTCCCTTGAAAAGGACGTGCATATTTCATCTCTTCGGCGCCTGGACTCTCACCGATCAACATAACTTCCGCATTGGAAAGCCCATACCCTGGCACAGGGGTTTGTCCTTCTTCCCGGCGCAATCCATCCTCGCAACGCACACATGTCAAAAATTTTTCAGGAAGCAGCATCGTATCATCTCTTTTCTTAAGTATGGTATGTACCCTTATATATGTTCTTCCTCAAAAAGGACTAAAATAAAAATAAAAACGCGATCCTTCGTCCTTTATGGAACGAAAAACCGCGTTGTTGGCTATGTATGGAGCGGGTGATGGGAATCGAACCCACGTATTCAGCTTGGAAGGCTGATGTTCTACCATTGAACTACACCCGCATGCAATACATTGTGGTGCCGAGGACCGGAATCGAACCGGTACGGTAGTCACCTACCGCAGGATTTTAAGTCCTGTGCGTCTGCCAGTTCCGCCACCCCGGCACAAAAATGGAGGAGGTACCCGGATTTGAACCGGGGAATAAAGGTTTTGCAGACCTTTGCCTTACCACTTGGCTATACCTCCAATATAGAAACAAC